>CAMYKE010000369.1 GCA_947258895.1 uncultured Pseudomonadales bacterium
GACCCGTGCATAGATCCTGATCGAAGTTACATTTTTCGCCAGTTCCGCTTCCGACATCTTCGCCAACTCCGGCCCTGAGAGCACTCGCGCGGAGCCATCCGCAATGCCGAGGCGGGTTGCAATTGCAAGCGCAGTTTGTGGATGATCCCCGGTAATCATCACCGGAGTAATACCAGCAGACAGGCAATCCGCCACTGCCGCCTGCGCCTCGTCCCGTGGCGGATCGAGCAACGCGACAAGACCCAGAAACAAAAGCTCCGCCTCCACCGCTTGCGGCGCCTCCACGGAAGGTGACTGTGCCCAGTCGCGACAAGCAATGGCCAGCACACGATAACCCTGCGCCGCCAGCTGCTCCGCTGCCGTGAGGGCCGCCCGGGAATCGAATGGCCTGGTATCATCGCCCCCAAACTGCAAGGTGCACAATGGCAACACCGTTTCGGGGGCGCCCTTGGTGTAGGCGATGAAATGCTCCGCATCCCGATGCACGGTAGTCATGCGTTTGCGCTCGGCGGTAAAGGTGATCTCCGCCACCCGCGGCAGCCGCTTGGCCAGTGACGACTTTTCGAAACCCGCTTCCTGCGCGGCCAGGTACAGGGCCAGTTCGGTGGGGTCGGCACCGGTATAGCTGGTTCCAGCCTCATCCTTTTCCTGATCAACAACGCCGCCAACGGCATCGTCATGCGCAGACTCCGGGCGCTTCTCCACATCATTGCACAGCGCCAACGCCTGGCCAAAATGCTGCACGGATAGCGACTCGGCAGGCGCAGGCAGAGGACCGTCCAGCAATTCGCCGGCAACCTGGAACTTCTCCGCGCGCATCCGGTTCAGGGTCAGGGTGCCGGTCTTATCGGCGCAGATATAGGTAATCGAACCCAGGGTTTCCGTCGCCGGTAAATTACGCAACAGGGCATTGCGCCTGCTCATCAGCCGGGCCCCGAGCGCCAGGGAGATCGTAACGATGGCGGGCAGCGCCTCGGGAACTGCCGCCACTGCCAGGCTTACGGCGGTCAGGAACATCAGCAACGGTGGTTCGTTGCGCAGCAGGCCGGCAACAAAGATGAGCAGGCAAATCGCCAGGATCACGATCGACAAGCGCTTCCCAAAAGTGGCCAGGCGGCGCTGCAACGGCGTTTTGTCTGCTTTCTGTTCACGCAACAGGACGGCGATCTTTCCCAATTCCGTTGCCATCCCGGTGGCCACAACGATACCGCTAGCGCGGCCGCGCGTTACCACGGCGCCCTTGAAGGCCATATTATGCCGATCGCCGAGGGCGAGCTCTGGGCTCGACAACGTATCCGAGTGCTTGGCGACGGTAGCAGACTCACCGGTGAGCGCTGATTCATCCACTTCCAGGTCAATACACTCACTAAACCGCAGGTCCGCTGCGATCACATCGCCCGCGGCCAATTGCAGCAGGTCCCCCACCACCACCTGGTTGGCAGGAATGGTTGAGCTGCGCCCGTCACGGACGACGCACGCTTCAGGCTCGCTCATTTTGCGTAGCGCAGCGATCGCGCGCATCGCGCGGAATTGCTGGACGGTACCGAAAATGGCATTGAGTAACACGATCGTAAGGATAGCGATCGCATCGACGAGTTCGCCGATCAGGCCCGAGACCGCGGCGGCGGCGACCAGCACAATAATCATGAAGTCCCTGAACTGGTCGAGTAATAAAGCGGCTAGCGGGCGCTGGCCGTCATCGATCAGTTCGTTGGGGCCGGCACTGGCCAGGAGACGTTGAACACGGTCCTCGGAGAGACCGGCGATGGGATCGGTCTTGAGTGCCGCGACAGTGTCCGCAACGCTGGTGAGGTGCCAGGGAGTGCTTGCTGCTTCCTGCATGAAACCCCTTCGTTGCACGCAATAAGTATCGAAACTGGATTGTACGTCAATTAACCGGGGAACCGGGCAGTATTCTCGTTCACTACGCGCGCCGCTACCCGGGAGCTACGCAGGCGATCACCCTGTCAGCTTGTGCTGACAAGATCGCTGGCCAGGGACTCGCGAACGGCTGGTGCCACCTCCGTCCCGGCAATAAAGTACGCGGGATGATCGATACCCATACTGATCGCCTGACCGGCGACGGCCGCGGCAACCATTGCAGTAGTCAGCTCAAAGCGCAGGAAATGCACCGACGAGGTTTTTTCATCGTCTTCCCGCTCCAGGTTCTCATCCGCAATGGGCCAAACCTGGTCGTGACCCGCCACTTGCACCCACACCCGCTTTTCCACGCCCGGCAATTTACCGAGCATGACTCTGCGTTCGTCGGGGTCATCATTTTCCAGCATAAAGGTCGCTTTCCAGTTGGAGCCGCTTGGGAGCAACGGGTTGTACGCATCCAGCTCGTACAGGATACCGGCAGCCTCGAAAGCCTTTTCAATTCGCAGCATTTCCTGGATCTGGTAACGGATGGTCTGCTCATCCTCGAAATACAGGGTCGCATGGTCTCCCAATGCGACCTGACGATTCTTCTTGTGCGCCATGACCCGCGCGCGAAACGCAGCACGACTGGCGGCCAACCTTCCAGCGACAGCAGGTCTGTCCGTGCCAGTTTCTTCTTCACGTATACTCTCCTCAACAGGATTTCAAACTCGTCACCTAAAGCCCGTACGCCTTACGCAGCAGCGTCATGGGATGCTCCGCCCGGGTATCCATTTCGGCCAGGTTCGCGATGTGGGTGGCAGCCATCGGGCAATCGCTGGCGAAATGATCCGCATCCTGATCATTTACCTTGCGAACCACCGGGCGGGCAATCTTGAACGCCTTGTCATGGTTTTCCTGACGCACCGCGTACGTCCCGTCGTGCCCCGAGCAGCGCTCCTGGGCATGCACCCGGGTATCCGGCACCAGGCTCAGGATATCGCGGGTCTTCAGGCCGATATTTTGCACCCGCAGGT
>CAMYKE010000370.1 GCA_947258895.1 uncultured Pseudomonadales bacterium
CACGAATAGAGCACGAAGAAGAAAGGGGCCTATTAATGCTCCAAGTCGTCGAAGGTACACCTCACGACTACAGAGGTGATAAAGGGGACGGAGGGATTAAAAAATAATCCCTCCGTCCCCTTTTAGATTTTCCTGAACTCCCGGTTGAGTTCGAACTGTGACGAGGTGATGTAGGACTCCAGCTTCTGCAAGCGCTTGTCGAGCCGGCTAAAACGATCCCGAAACTGGCGCACGGTGCGACGTTTGGCGTTAAGCGATAGTTCATCCCCGGCATCGAGTTCACTGTCGAAGCGGGCCTGCTTGGCGCGCTGCAGGTCTGCCTCTGTATCCTCATCGAGTTGTTCTTCCCTGGATCTCTCCATTTGCGCCCTGGTTGGCAGCACGAAGGCCGCGATCAGGTACGCGAAGAATATAATCTGGGGCATGAATAGCAACGCGGTGACCGCGAGGATGCGAGTCAGCCAGATCTGTATTCCCAGGTAGGCCGCCAGTCCGGCACAGACACCGGCGATCTTGCCGCGTTTGGTATCCCGGTATAATTGGCGGTCGCTAATGCTGAGCGAGCGGCGCGGCGAGCAGCAAAAACCATTGCGTCGGGATCTGCGGTGATTACTCATGGTGATTCCTCCAGCCTTTGTGTTCGGCATCCAGTATCAATTCAAGGGTAGCGATACGGTCCTCAAGTTTTTCCGCACGCTCCAGTGTCTGCTCGATCTCGTTCCATTCGTCCAACGAAAGCTCGCGACTCTGGCGCCGCTTGTCGCGGTAGTAGAGCACCAGCCAGGTCGGCAAGACGATGACCAGGAACGCCATAAGAGGTACAAAAATAATGGTAAAAACTAGACCGCTCATAGAGTAGGGTTTCCTTTGGTTCGATGGCTACGTGTGATTGCCTGGCAATGCCTGCCTCGAATGGGTACTTTAACAGCCTGCCAGGTTTACGACGCGCTATCCTTCTGCATGCGCGCCTTGATGGCCGCCAGCTCAGCGGCTATTTTATCATCGTTTTCCAGCTCGGATATCTCGTCCGCGAGGTCCTGTTGACCCAGGTCAAACGCTTCCACCTGGCCCTCGAGCTCATCGAGCTTGCGCTCATAGCGCTCGAATTTGCCCAGCGCCTCTTCGATGGCATCCTTGTGCAGGTGGCGGCGCATATCCAGGCGCGAGCGGCCGGTTTTACTGCGCACAACCAGACTCTTCTGGCGCGCCTTGGCGTCGCCCAGCTTGGCCTGCAACTGCGCCAGGTCCTGGTTGAGCTTGTCCAGGCTGCTGTCATATTCTGCCAGTTCCGCGGCCAGGTCTTCGACGTCCAGTTCGATCCGCTGTTTTTCAAGCAGCGCCGCACGGGCAAGATCCTCGCGATCCTTGCGCAGCGCCAGTTCTGCCTTGCGGTTCCATTCCTGGGCTACTTCCGCAAGCTGCTCGCGCTTGCGCAGCAACGTCTTTTTGTCGGCGATCAGTCGCGCCGACGTGGTGCGAACCTCTACCAGGGTCTCTTCCATCTCCATAATCATCAGCCGCACCATCTTCTCGGGGTCTTCTGCCTTGTCCAGCAGCACGTTGATGTTGGAATTAACAATGTCTGAAACGCGTGAAAAAATGCCCATGCTATTCACCTTTGCTTGTTTGGGTTGGCGGTGGCTAAACCGCCGTTGGTCGTTTTGGCTATTGGGAGTAGAGCAGAAATCGTGCCAATTGCTGAATGCCTGGTAACTCGATGCTGCATGGCGTGCGAGTAAATGCTCTGAATTTGTCATCCACATATCGGCTGGAATTCGGTAAGCCATTGAAGTACCTGGATTCCTGCCCGCGCAGAAACGACGCACCGATGACATCTGAAACGTACTCAGTGAATCGCCGGATAGAACAACAGTCCGGTTTTAACGCACGCAGAAGCGGGTTGGGATATAGCTAAATTTGACAATAAATAGCTAAATTAACTAATATATAGGTGATATGACCAATAATCGATCCGCAACCGCCCAGCAGTTAGTCGGTGAATCCCTCAGCTTCAGCCTGGCGCTGGACCAGGTGTCGCGCATCGCGCCGCTGGACAAACCGGTGCTTATCGTGGGCGAGCGCGGTACCGGCAAGGAGCTGATTGCTGCGCGTATCCATTTCCTTTCATCGCGCTGGGACCAGGCGTATATCCAGTTGAACTGTGCGGCAATCAGCGAATCCCTGCAGGAATCCGAGTTGTTCGGGCACGAGGCCGGCGCTTTCACCGGCGCGATCCGGCGGCGTAGCGGTCGGTTCGAGCGCGCCAATGGCGGCAGCCTGTTTCTCGATGAACTGGCGACCACCAGCCAGCGAGTGCAGGAGCAACTACTGCGTATTATCGAGTACGGGGAATACGAACGGCTCGGCGGCCAGGATACCCTCACCACCGACGTGCGCATCATCGCCGCGACCAACGAAGACCTGCCTAGCCTCGCCAGGCAGGGCAGGTTCCGGTTTGACCTGCTCGATCGGCTGGCTTTCGATATTATTACTCTGCCGCCCCTGCGCCATCGCGAAGAAGATATCCCGGTCCTCGCCGCGCATTTCGCCAATAACATGACCCGGGAGTTGGGCAGGTCCGTGTTTCCGGGATTTTCCGATGAGGCGCTGGAGGCATTAACCGGTTATGACTGGCCGGGTAATATACGCGAGCTAAAGAATGTGGTTGAGCGCAGCCTGTACCGGCATGACGATTGGCAGCGCCCGATCGAGCAGGTCTACATCGATCCCTTTGCATCACCCTACCGTCCCCTACCTGCATCCTCGGAGGGGAGTGCAGCCAAACCAGTTGGAAGTGGTGCGAACGAAGCAGTATCCACATCGCCGGACGATGCGAATAGAAATGTACCGCCTGATTCCAATTTGCAATTCCCCGTCGACCTGAAAGCGCTGCTGCAACTACAATTCCCCGTCGACCTGAAAGCGCTGCTACGCGAACGCGAAGTAGCGCTCATCAAAACAGCGCTGCAACGCGCAAGATTCAACCAGACCCAGGCGGCCCGCTACCTCGGGCTCACGTACCACCAGCTGCGCGCCAGTCTGCGCAAGTACGACCTATAGTACGGGGCGATTCCGGGCTATTCGCCAACCCTTTGCAAAGGTTTGCAATTCTAATCGCTATTTGCAAGAATATTTGCAAATGACAGGTGACACGGTATGGCTGAGACTCCCAGGCGAATAACCAAGATGGCTGAATTGGCAAAACTGGCCAATGTCTCTGTATCGACGGTTTCGAGAGCGCTTTCGGGGAGTCCGCTGAGTAACGAGGAAACGCGCGCCAGGATACTGGAGCTCGCGGAGAAGCATCACTACCGGGTCGATGAAAAAGCACGCAATTTCCGGTTGCAAAAAACCCACATGATTTCTGTAGTGCTGGTACTCGATGTAAAATCGGGCCAGCACATATCCGACCTGTTTTACCTGGAAATGCTCGGTGCGATCGCGGACTCGCTGTCGAGTAAAGACTATGACATGGTCGTTGTGCACGGCTCGCCAAACACGATTTCCGAGCTATCGAACACCCGCGCCTTCCGGCAGTGTGACGGTATCATCTTCATTGGCCAGGGTTTGTATAATAAAACGTTGAACGAACTGGCGACTACGGGCAAGCCGATGGCTGTGTGGGGTGCACATCTGCCGGATCGAAAGTATTGCTTGATTGGTTCCGATAATGAACTGGGGGGATACCTCGCGACCAAACACCTGTTGAACCTCGGTCGCAAACGGGTGGCATTTTTGGGAGATGTATCGATGCCCGAGGCAAAAAAACGCTTCGAGGGTTATTGTCGGGCGATGCGGGAGAAGCATATCGAACTGGATAAGGATCTGCAGATCGATATCCCATTCGGGATGGATCGTGCCAGCGAGGCAATCGGCGAACTGTTGCAGAAAAGAATTACGTTTGACGGTGCGTTCTGCTGCAGCGACCTGATCGCCATCAGCGTT
>CAMYKE010000371.1 GCA_947258895.1 uncultured Pseudomonadales bacterium
AGGACCAGCAGCAGGGTCAGCAGCAGGATAACAGCGGCAAGCAGGGCCAGGAAAACCAGGAGCAGACGTCGGGACAGCAGGACCCGTCCCAACAGGATGCTTCCGGACAGGACGCCGACGCACAAAGGGACGCGACCGGCGAGCACGCACAACAGCAGCAACAGCAAACCGCAAGCAACGCCCATGACGATGCTGACGCGGAGCAAGCGGCCCGGGATAGCGCGTCGCCCCAGGCAGTTGCCGGGGAAGAGCTCGATGCGGAACA
Organism: uncultured Pseudomonadales bacterium; assembly: GCA_947258895.1. The sequence continues at coordinate 266 of CAMYKE010000371.1, forward strand.
GTTGCAGGCGCTGGAGCAATGGCTACGGCGCATACCCGATGATCCTGGCGGCTTGTTACGCCGCAAGTTTGATTACCAGTACCGGCAACGCCAGCTTGATAATCAGTTCCAACCGCCGAAGGAAGGTAAACCAGTATGGTAGGAAAGCACTCTATCTTATTTATTTTATTGTTTTTATTTACACTTTCCGGCCAGGTTAGTGGCGCGATAAGTGCCTCCGTAGATCGCACGCGCGTGTCCGAAAACGATATTATCAGCCTCACCATCCGCTCTACCGATGGGCCCTTTGAAGACACCCGTAAACTCGCTGAATTGCAGCGGGATTTCAGCATCCTGAATACCCAGCGCAGCAACGCAATCAGCATCACGAATGGCCGGCGCGAAGCCACGTACGACCTGAAACTGGTGCTGGCGCCCAACCGCACCGGAACCCTTACCATCCCCCCTTTCGAAAGCAATGGCCAGGCCAGCCTGCCAATCGTAATCGAAGTGGCCGCCGGCAGCGTCTCGAAAGAACAGGAACTGCGTGATGTATTTCTGGAGACCGAGGCCAGCACCCCGGAAGCCTATGTCCAGGAACAAATCCTCTTTACCCTCAAACTGTATCACTCGGTCGGTTTGGAAGAGGCCAGCATCAGCCCCCTCGAAGTAGAGAATGCGGTCATCGAGCAGCTCGGCGAGCAGCGCAAGTATGAAACGGTGCTGGAAGGGATTCGCTACTCGGTAATTGAAATTCGTTACGCCATTTTTCCACAAAGCAGCGGCCGCCTGGAAATTCCCGCGCTGCAGTTTTCCGGGCGAACTACTTCACAGTTCCTGGGTTTTCGCGCCTACGACAGCCGTTTCGTCCGCTCGCGCTCGGCAACCCATGTCATCAACGTATTGCCCAAACCGGCCACGTACCCGCCGGATGAGCCCTGGCTACCCACCTGGAACCTCGAGGTACAGGATTCGTGGGCACAGCGGGAGCCTGAATTCAGGGTTGGCGAACCAATTACCCGCACCATCTCGATGATCGGTCGCGGCCTGACCGCGGCACAGCTGCCGGAGATCAACCTTACTGCCCCTGCCGAAATCAAAGTATATCCCGACCAGTTGCAGAGCGATGATGTCATTACCGACGATGGAATTGTCGGCCAGAATTCCATTGCCACTGCCTTCGTGCCCAGCGAGGAAGGCGTCGCCGAGCTGCCGGGCTTTACCGTGAACTGGTGGAATACCCAGCGTAATCGCCTCGAAGAGACGGTCATCGCTCCCAGGACCGTACGGGTACTTGCGGCCAGCGCCGCGACACTGGCTGCCGCTCCCCCACCATCGCCGACTCCACTGACTCTCGACACTTCAGCCACTGTGAGCACCGCCGCGGATACTACCGGCAGCAACGGGTATTGGCCCATCGCGACACTGGTGGCCACCCTGCTATGGCTGGTCACGCTGCTACTATGGTGGCGGAGCCGCTACCGGCAATCCGCTCACACTGCCACCAGGCAGGAAACCGATACGACGCTGAAGCAGGCCTTTCGCGATCTCCAGCAGGCATGCCGGCAGAATGATCCACAGGCGGCACGCAGGGCGGTGATCTCCTGGTATAACCGCCTCGAGCCCGCGGCCGGCAGGCTAAATCTGGATGATATTATGCGCCGGACGACCGATGCGGAATTGACCGATGAGCTGGCCGCATTGAATGCCCTGCTGTACGGCAATGACGCCAGCATGGATTCCTGGAGCGGCAAGCGGTTGCTGCAACTCGCTGCCAGGATCAGCAAACGGACGCACACCGAAAACCGTCAGGCGAACTCGCGACAGGAAGGTCTGGCGCCGCTGTATCCGCTCTGATTGATTTCGCCGCGACGATTGGTTGCTGTGGGCGTTGCCGGAGCATCGGCGTCGGGCAACGCTTCCAGTACACCCTGCTCCGCAACAACAATTGGCCCAAATTCGGGCCAAAAAGATTTCAGGTCGCAGGATTCAACGCCGCATCCCGTCGGTGCGAACCTCGATCTACTCTAGCCGCTCAAAAACGGTGGCAACGCCCTGCCCCAGACCGATACACATGGTAGCCAGGCCCAGGCTGGCATCCCGGGATTGCATGAGAGTCATCAGGGCGGTGATGATGCGGGCACCGGAGCAGCCCAGCGGGTGACCCAGGGCAATCGCGCCACCGTTCAGGTTGACCCTGGCATCGATATCGTCGTCCAGTTTCATAGCGTGTAGCACCGCAAGCGACTGCGCAGCGAACGCCTCGTTGAGTTCGATAACGTCGAGATCGGATTGCTTCACGCCGGCTTTGGCAAGCGCCTTTTCGCTCGCCGGGACCGGCCCCATGCCCATCACCGCCGGATCGACGCCGGCAACTCCCATGCCGCGTACCCGGGCCAGCGGCTGCAATCCCAGGGCCTGGGCTTTTTCCGCCGACAGCACCAGCAACGCCGCGGCGCCGTCCGAAATCGCGGAGGAACTACCGGCCGTAACGGTACCATTGGCCGGATCAAAGGCGGGCCGCAATGCAGCCAGTGATTCCAGGCTGGCATCGGCACGAATTACTTCATCGCTGTCTATCAGCGTCCTGAAGCCCCAGCTTTTGATTCACCGAGATGGTATAAGATCCACCCGGCAAAGCCGGTTTACG
>CAMYKE010000372.1 GCA_947258895.1 uncultured Pseudomonadales bacterium
CACTTCATTACAAGAGCGGCTTTTCCGCAGTAGATTCATCCCAAGTCCGACAGGCTCCTGATATGTTGTGACCTGTCAATAGATGGCATCATTTTTTCATGTTTTCCTCTCTCAGTAAGCCCTTAAGACAGAACAGGGGCAGCGTTTAACGACGGTTGATCAATCTGATATTCGCGGGTCGGTACCGCCTGACAAATCTTCGTCGTGGAGCTGCCTCTCTCTAGGGTCGAGGGTCATTCCGGTTACCCGGACGCCTCATAGGAGCCACGAGGATTCTCCCACCTGGCCACCCCTGATCTGTCCCAAAAGCTCACTGTTTGCTCTCCTGTTACATGTTACTTTACGCTGGTCTTTGCTCGGCTACGCGGTTGCTTCAGTTGCGTTCCCTGGCATCACCTCACAGGCAATCGCCCAGATAAAGCCAGTCAACTCCCGCGCGACCGCGGTGCAGACTTTTTGCGGCAATAAACCGCGCTTGTTCAAAGCCTGATAGCGACCACAGAGCCGCTTCTGTCCCTTCCACGCGATAGCTTGTACTTCAGCGGAGGTTTGCTCGGCTCGTCGCTGTAGCGGTGCGGTTTTACGTGCCGGAAACCGATAGCACCACGCCGCCTCCACCAGCACCCGCCGAACATGGCCATTGCCCGTCTTCGTAATACCGCCTCGACGAACCCTTGGGCCACTTGAAGACTCGCTGGGCACCAGGCCTAAATACTTCATGAGCTGGCGCGGCGAGTCAAAGCGGGTGATATCCCCAAGCTCCGCCATAATCGTCATCGCTGTGATCAGGCGACAGCCCCGCAGCGCCATCAAGCCTTCCACCACGGGCGCCAGGCTCCAATCAGCCAGCGCATCATGCATGGCCTGTTCCAGGTCAGCCACGCGCTGTTGCTGCTGTTTCACGCTGTCGATATATTCCTGAAATACGGTTTGTTGAACCCGATGGCTGAACTTGATGCGCTCCAGCCAACGCCAGTAGGCCTGGGTCCATTTACTTTTCCCGTTGTCATACCTCTGCCCATGGCGCAACAAAAATGCACATAGGCGCTGCCGGGCCTGGCGCTCCAGGTGCTTCATATCCTCCCGGGCACGGGTAAGATCCCGCATCGCTTCCTGTTCCTGATCGGGTACCCAGACCGGTGTTAACTCTCCCGCTCGATGCAGACGCGCCAGGTTCTCACTGTCGCGCCGGTCCGTTTTAACCCGGTCGCCTGGCTTGGTCGGTATCAGCGAGGGCGCGACTACACTGCACTCGTGCCCCGAATCACTGATCTGGCGGTAGATGCCATACCCGCACGGCCCTGCTTCGTAGCAATAGGAAACAACCTCTCCGTTTGGACTTGCGTCCTTCATCAGTTTCGAAAGTGCCGTGGCCGTGTTCGCAATCTCACCGTAAAAGCGTGGCCGACCACCAGACGCATCAGCAATTGCTACAGCAATCGTATCCTTGTGTGTATCCAGTCCGACATACTTGATAAAATCGTTCATGACCTATCCTCCTCAATTATGGCTCTGAGCCGAAGTCTTGCGTCCTCAGCTTAACCCACGATCTTGAGGACGGGTAGGTCACTACATAATGTCTAGCCCAACTCGTCCAGATACCGGTTTAGCTGCTTCTCAATCGTGTCCCTGAACATGGAAGCCATGAAATCCAGCTGCAGGTCTATTTCGACCCGGTTGTTGTTGAGCAAACATTCGCCGCTCACGCCGCGCCCCTCGAGCTTCGCCTCTTCTCCGGTCCATTCCATACCGATACCAAGACCACTCAATTTCTCGGTAACCCGCTGCGCCAGCGAGCTAACCTGTTCGTCGTTCAAATCCAGATTGCGCGCAATATGCAGTTGTGCCATCTGCCACTCCCGGTCGTGTCGTCAATCGCTGTTCAAGCGTAGCATGGTCGCACGTCGCAACTCGCGACACAATATCGCCGGCAGGGGCCGGCAAGAGCGCGACCTCAGCTGCAGTATGCAGCACTGCGACCAAGCAAATAATTACATCCTGGGTTACAATACGCGTCCGTTTTAATCCGCTTGATAGTCCCTGGCAATCATGACAGACAAGGAAACCACCCATTTCGGGTTTGAAGACGTCCCGGTTGCGGAGAAAGTGTCCCGCGTCGCCGATGTATTTCACTCGGTAGCGAACAAATACGACATCATGAATGACCTGATGTCACTTGGCGTACATCGCATCTGGAAGCGTTTTACCATCGAGCTGAGCGGAGTTCGCTCCGGGCACCGGGTGCTGGATGTCGCCGGCGGCACCGGAGACCTGAGTCGCTATTTTGCGCGCCTGGTCGGACCAACCGGCCGTGTCGTCCTGTCCGACATCAACTCCTCCATGCTCGGCATCGGACGCGACCGGCTGCTCGATGAGGGACTCGCCGACAACACTGCTTTTGTGCAGGCCAACGCCGAATGTCTGCCATTTGCCGACGCCAGTTTTGACTGTATTACAATTGCGTTCGGACTGCGCAATGTGACCGACAAGGAAGCCGCGCTGCGCTCGTTGACGCGCGTCCTGAAACCCGGAGGTAGATTGCTGGTGCTGGAATTTTCCAAACCCGTCAACCCCCTTCTCGGCAAGGTATATGATGCCTATTCCTTCGCGGTGCTACCCCGGTTGGGACAGTTAATCGCCAATGATGCGGCGAGCTACAAATATCTTGCCGAATCGATTCGCATGCATCCCGACCAGGAAACCCTCAGGGAAATGATGGCTGCGGCGGGCCTGACGCAATGTGAGTTCCACAATATGACTGGTGGCATCGTGGCGGTGCATCGGGGTATCAAGCCCTAGGAGCCTGTCGGACTTGGGTGTTCGGTCGATAATTGCATCCTGCATGATCGACACTTCCGCCATCCATGGCGGTCGTAACGAGGGAAAGTCCGGTTTCATTACAAGAGCGGCTTTTCCGCAGTAGATTCATCCCAAGTCCGAAAGGCTCCCAGGTAACACTCCATGGCTTCACAATTTATTCTCAGCGGCGTGATGGGGATTGCGGAAGCAACGATAAATCGCGTGCTAAAGCTCGATCCCGCAACGCTCGGCAAACTCCGCCAGCTCGACGGCAAGCTGGTGCACGTGCAGTGCACTGCGCCGGCCAGCGATTTGTTTATCCAGCCATGCGTCGACGGGGTGTTGCTACTGAGCCAAAGCGAAGCGCAGCCGGATACGCGAATCAGCGCTTCAGCGACAACCTTGCTGGGTTTACTCAGAACCCGGGATCGGCAACCGGCACTTGGAAACGCAGGCATAGAAATCAGCGGAGATATGGAGTTAGCCCAACAGCTGCAAGGCGTGCTTGCGCAACTCGATATCGACTGGGAAGCGCAACTCGCCGAGTGGCTCGGTGATGTCCCGGCCCATCTGCTGGGCAACCAGCTGCGCTCGCTTTTCAAATGGGGGCAGCAGACAACGCATAGCATGGTGCTCAATATCGAGGAATACCTGCACGAGGAAGCTCGCGTGCTGCCGCCCCGCGCCGAGTTGGAACAGTTTTATCGCGGCATCGAGGCCCTGGCGCTCGATACCGATCGCCTGGCGGCGCGACTAGACCGGCTCACCGACAGGCTGTCCTCCAGCCGCGCCAACCGGGAGGCTTGAGCAGCGTGCGCCGATTACTCCGTCTACTGCGGATTATCCGTATTTCCAGCAAGTACCGGCTCGATGAACTGGTCCACAGGAGTCGTTTGCCGTTGCGTATCAGGCTGCTGTTTAT
>CAMYKE010000373.1 GCA_947258895.1 uncultured Pseudomonadales bacterium
TCCTTGAGGAGGAAGGCTACCGTAATTTTATCCAGGTCGAGCATTCTACGCAGGCCATGGAGACGTTGCAGCAGAACAATCCGGATGTTCTCTTGCTCGACCTCAACATGCCCGAGGTGAGCGGTTTCGATATTCTGCAGGAAATTCGCGGGAATCCCGGGTTACAACATATTCCCGTTATTGTGTTGACCTCATCCAGTGATGCCGCGAGCAAACTAAAGGCACTGGAACTCGGGGCAACGGACTTTCTCGCCAAGCCGGTCGATGCCAGTGAATTGATACTGCGATTGCGCAATACGCTGGCGGCCAAGGCGTACCAGGACCGGCTCGAGTATTATGATGCCCTGACCGGGCTGCCCAACCGGAAGCTGTTCCTGGATCGCCTGAACTGGTCGATCCGGCGCGACATGCACTCCGGTCGCGGGATCGTCGTCATGAACATCGGTCTGGATCGCTTCAAGCAGATCAATGACAGCATGGGCCCCAGGGCGGGTGACGAGCTGCTCAAAAAGGTATCCGAGCGCCTGCTCGAAAGCGTCCGCCAGAGTGATGTCGTCAGCCGCTTTGGAGGCGATGAAGTCTGGACTAACCTGTCGCGACTTTCGGGCGATGAATTTTCGTTGTTGTTTCCGGAGCTAAACAGCTCCGAGGACAGCAGCTATATCGCACAGCGCATTCTCGAATCTTTTGAGGCGCCGTTTTTAATTAACGGGGAAAACACCTATGTGACTGCCAGTATCGGCATCGCCTGTGGGCCTGAAGATGGCCGCGAAAGCGATGTGTTAATCAAGCATGCGGGAGCCGCCACCGCGTATGCAAAGGAACAGGGCAGGAACAACTACCAGTTTTTCTCCAGGGACGTAAACGCCAGGGCGAAAGAGCGCCTGGAGTTGGAAATGGATCTGCGCAACGCGTTGGAAAACGATCAGTTTGAGCTCCATTACCAGCCGAAAATAGACGCCCAAACGGGGCGTATGGTCGGGGTGGAGGCGTTATTGCGCTGGCGGCACCCGAGACGGGGAATGGTTTCACCGGCTGCCTATGTCGATCTTGCGGAAGAAACCGGCCTGATTATACCTATCGGCGATTGGGTAATCGAGGAAGCCTGCCGGCAAAATGTCGCCTGGCAGGCGGCGGGCATCCCGGCGATCAAGATGTCCGTCAACCTCTCCGTCAATCAACTGCGGGCACAACTACTGCGCCGGGTTGTTGAGCGGGCGCTGGATGCGTCGGGCATGGACCCTGAACTGCTGGTACTGGAAATCACGGAAGGCGTGGTGGTGGATGACATCGATAATAAAATCAGGATATTGCAGGAAATTCGGGATGTTGGCGTAGCGTTTTCTATCGATGATTTTGGCACCGGCTACTCGTCCCTGAGCTACCTGAGGCATTTGCCCATCGATGAGCTGAAGATCGACAGGTCGTTCCTGCTGGACCTGCCCGCCAACAAAAAAGACGGGGCGATCGTTAAAACCATTATCGCGCTGGCCAGGAGCCTGGAACTGGAGCTGGTTGCCGAAGGGGTGGAGGAACGTGCCCAACTGGAGTTTCTGCTGGCAAATGGCTGCCGGGTAATCCAGGGGTACTACTTCAGCAAGCCACTGACCGCCACTGAACTGCTCAAGTTCGTCCAGATGCGCAGCCTGCAACGCAGCGCCTGACTCCGGCGCCGGCTGCGCTGATTTCATGGCGCTCGCGCAGGCCTGGTTCGGCTGGTTTTTGATCCGACTCCGCGCTGTAAATGCTTGGGAACCTTGATAATTCAGCCAATCTTCCTATTCTTAAAACAAGAAAATTGCTCGCTGACACTTGCTGGCAATATGCGCACCACCCGGCACGTCATCCTGCACACCCTTCGGTACTGGATGCGTGTGAAAACCACCACGTTAACCTGGACTGGATTATGCTGGCAGAACAACCATTACGCGCTGTCGCCGAAGATCAGCAACTGTCCCGGCTTACCGCCCTGGACGAGCTGGCCCAGCATTGGCTAAACCTGCAGTGTTCGATGCTGCAGGGAATATCCGCTGCTATCGTGGTGCTAACCAACCTGAAAGACACGCCCTGTGCCGCGTGGCCGCAGGGCTATGACGACTATTCGACCCTGACCTCTGTGGCCTATGAGGCGGTGAAGACAAACCGCTGCACGATTCGTACTGCCAGGAATGCTAACGGGGAACACGCGCCCGGCGTGGAGATGCTGGCCTATCCGCTGGAGCTGGATGGTGCTCCCGGCGGCGCGGTAGTTATCGAATATTCCACCGAGTCCGAACGTCGCCAACAGTCTGTGATCAACCAGCTGCGTTGGGGAAGCGAGTGGCTGAAGTTTGCCGCCCGGCAGAATCGGACGCCATCGCGTGACTATTTCATGCCCGCGGTACACATGATCGCAGCTTGCCTGGACAAGGACAGCTTCGTCGCCATGGCCAGTAGCCTGGTGACGGAACTCGCCGGGCGGTTTGGCTGCGAGCGCGCCAGCCTCGGGCTGATGAAGGGCAACCAGGTTGAACTCAGCGCCTTGTCCCACAGTGCAAAAGTAAACACCGACACCAACCTGGTACAACTGATTACTGCCGCGATGGAAGAGTCGATCGACCAGGATGTGACCATCGTGTATCCACCCGCCAGTGATGCCCGTGAAGGCAAGATCATGCGGGCACACCGGGCCCTGGCGCAGAGCGACGACGCCCGGCGGGTTTGCACGATCCCGATCTGTTATGGCGGGGTAATGCGCGGTGCGCTGACCATGGAATGGCGGGACAGTAGCGCCTGTACTCCGATGCAAGTGCAGCTATTCGAGCAGGTCTCCACGGTGATCGGTCCGCTGATCGTTCTCAAGCAGCGTGACGAACTTTCGCTGCTGGCACGCGCCCGGGAAGGCCTAGGGAAA
>CAMYKE010000374.1 GCA_947258895.1 uncultured Pseudomonadales bacterium
TTTCCGCGACAGGATCTGTGGTTTTTTCCACGGGCACCGATTCGCCGGTCAGCATCGCCTCCTCGATCCGCAGCTCACGGGATTTGAACAGGCGCAGATCGGCGGGCACTTTGTCACCGGATTGCAACAGCACAATGTCGCCGGGCACCAGTTGTTCCGCTGGCAGCGAAGTGAAGCGGCCGTCCCGTTTCACCATGGCCTGCTGGGAAAGCATATTGCGAATCGCATCCAGCGCTTTCTCGGCTTTGCCCTCCTGGATGAATCCTATGATTGCATTGATCACGACTACACCAAGGATCACGCCACTATCGATCCAATGGCCGAGCAGCGCGGTGACGACGGCGGCGCCCAGCAATACGTAGATCAGCACATTGTGGCACTGCGCGAGGAATCGAGCGAGTGGTGTTTTTTTGTCCGCTGGCCGTAATCGGTTGGCGCCATGCTGCGCCAGCCGTGTTTGTGCCTCGGCTTGTGCCAGCCCGTCTTCGGATGAATCGGTTTCCTGCAGCGCGCTGGCGGCAGGCTGGCTATGCCAGGTTGGCTGGTTACCGGGGGGCAGGTCGGTCATGGACGGCTCCAACAGGTGGACTACACGCGAAAAAATCGACGGTGCCGAGTACGCGAAGAAGCGGCTGGGCGGTCGCCGGATACTCGCGCAGCATAGACCACTTTAGCCTTGATAAGTTTGATCTGGAGCAAGTAACGCTGTGCCAGGCGCGCCCTAGACGCAGCCCGCTTCAAGCAGTCTCGACAGTGCCGGTAACAGCCCGATCACTGACACAGGATAGATACCTTGCGGGAGGCTGCATCGATCTCGTCTGATGTCGATGCCGCCAGCAGTTGCTCCTTGGCAGCAAGGCATTGCTGCGCGTCCCGGACATGGGTTGCCTCGACCAGTTTTACTGGGCCGCCATCGCACAGTACGCTGGCGACACGCCGGATATTGGCATGGGCGCCGCGTTCGACCGAGACACAGTCACCCAGTTGCAAATAGCCTTTTTCGGTGATGAATTTGCTGGTCGAATTATCAGCATAACTGAGCTGATAGCTGTAGCCCCGGTTATCGCCTTCCAGCGCCTTGGTTGCGAGCCCGCCAAGCAAGGCTCCGCCGGCACCGCCGGCTACCCGGCTCCTGGTCGATTTTCCCGAGGTCAACACCAGGCCGGTAAAGCCGCCCAGGATGGCTCCTGCGGGAGCTGCCGACGGCATGGGGACGCGCTCGATGCCGACAACTTCGGCATAGCGTACCCGTACTTCGTAACCCTTGGCCCCGGCCGCGCCGGAACTGGCACAGCCGTTGAGGGCGATGATGCCTGCCACCAGCAACCCCAATAGACTAAATTTTCTGACACTTAAAATCTCTATTAAACAGCTCATTACGTAGTTTTTCTCTCTCTATTTCAAGAATAGTCAGGGCAGTAATTTGCGCGGATGCCTTGCCCCCGGTATCTGGTGGGGAGCATACCGCGCGCGCCGGGCTGATGCCATAGTTCCTGCTTCAATACTCCGGCATTATATCGGGCAGCAACGGTTCGCCCATGCGGGTACGTTGTGAGTTGCGCATCAGGGTGCTTCCGGATTCCATCAGCCTGCGGCCGGCACGGACCTCGGACTGCCCGCTATCGATGTTTTTGTTACCCTTATCGACCAGCTTGTTGCCGTCCTTGATGTCGTCGATTGCGTCTTCCCAGCGCTTACCGATATTCTTTAGCTGCATTGCTTCAGCCGCAACGTCAGCTGGCGTTGCTGAGCCGCCCGCTGCTGCTACCGCAGCCTGGTAATCGCGGCGCGCCTGCAGCACGCGCTGGTTGCCCGCGCGGATCGCGGCTTCGCCCTCGCGAACCTGCTGGCGCCCCTCCGCCAACTGCGCTTCGCCCTTGTTCACCAGGGCTTCTCCACTTGCGACTGTCTTCTGGCCTTCCACCCACATGGCCTCCGGATCGCCCGACAGCGCGGCATCACTCAATTTTAGCCCCGCACCACCACCACAGCCTGCAAGCATTCCGAGCGCGCCCGCGAGTAAAATCATTATGCTGAACAATCTGGTGTAGTTGAAGATCATCTGTGCTTTCCTTATTGGATTGGTCTGGAATGGAGAACCGGCGCCCCGATCATCGTCTTGCATTATCGAATTGGGAACTCTAGCGGCTGGTGTGATTACCGTACCTTCACCAGCCGTTTCGTCCCGCGCGGCGGGCTTTTTTCGCGGCGAACCTAATTACGCTATGATAGCCCGGAAAAGAACGCAGTGGGTAGCGTACTCGCCCCACTAGCGGCAGGCGTCGTGGCTAGCACGTTGATGGGCGAAGCCACAGGCGGTATTCCACAGGTGCTGACCCTGCCAGATGAAACTGATAGAAGGAGTGCATGATGAATCCGTTGCGCTACATCGGTAAACTACTTGCTCGTTACCTGTCCGCTCCTCGTGACAACCTGTTGCGGCCCGCGACCAGCCCCCCGGAATTGCTGGCCGCGTCGCTGCAACCGGGAGACGTGTTGCTGGTCGAGGGTACCAGCCGCTTCAGCGAAGCCATCAAATACATTACCCGGTCCACCTGGTCCCATGCTGCGCTGTATATCGGCGACGCGGCGAACGCACGCGACGGCACCGGTGAATCCATGAATTTCGTAGAGGCCGATGTCAATGAAGGGGTGCGCCTCACCGCCCTGAAACTCTACTGCACGCTCAACACCCGCATCTGCCGCCCCGTCGGTTTGACTCCCGATGAGATCAACCAGATCATCGGCCATGCGCTGGGCCGCATCGGCCACCAATATGACCTGCGCAATGTAATTGACCTTATCCGCTACTCGATCCAGCAGCCGCCGGTGCCCAGCCAATGGCGACGCCAATTGCTCGCTCTGGGTGCGGGCGACCCGACCAAGGCGA
>CAMYKE010000375.1 GCA_947258895.1 uncultured Pseudomonadales bacterium
GAAATCCGCCTTGATTCTGTCCCATGCACTCCACGGCCTGTTGTTGAGCGGGTGTCATTGCGGGTGCGACGGTCTGCCTGGGCGGCGCTTCGGATGGCGATAAGGTGCACCTTTCAATCCAGCCCTTTGCTTCCAGGGTGCGCAGGATCGATGCACAGGGGCCGCAGCGGGCGTAGAGTTCGTTGCGGCTCAGTCCCTGGGGGGCGGTCCTGAGTTCACGCAACACCGCAGCCTGCCGGGGTGCGCGGGGTAAACCGTCCATGGGGATCGCGGTTCCCGGGTCGGTCAGGCGCCAACCCCTGTTTCCCGGCTCCGGCACAGGCCTTCCCTTACGCAGGCCGGTGGGCAGGGCGCTGAAGAGCACTTCCCCGGAGGGATGCTGGTAGTAGTCTGCTGCCCACAGCAACAGTTCCAGGTCGGAACGCTGCAAAAGGGGGTGCAAATCGATCAAGTCCAATGCGGTTTTGAGCCGGGAATCCTCCACCGGGCTCGCGTCCGGAGTTTCCAGAAGCAGGGCGCAGCGGGTGTTGCGGCCGAAGGGGACCCGCAGCCGTACACCCGGGCGCAACCTTTCGGGGCCGATATCCGCTGGCGCCCGATAGTCAAATAACCGATACAGGGGGACGGCTATTGCGACGCGCAGGATCGTCATCAGGGGCCTGTTGAGTCTTTTAACCTAAGAACCGCAGTTGACTGCTTCGCTGCGCCGTGCCGGTCAAGCCGCTGGATACACTCTACACCCCGTCCAACTGCCGTTTTCAGGTTAAACGATAACCCCTGTCCGCGGTGCATAATTCTTGCGTCGAATGCTATAGGATTTCAACCTATCCTACTGCCTGACAACGGCTATCGGCTAGAAAAATCTTTATCCACAAACCCTGTGGATAAGTCTGTGGACATTGACTGTATAGTGGCTCTCGGAGTCTGAAACTATTGCACTTTTTCGGAACTGGTAAGTTTTTGGTCTGTTTTTAAAAACTTCATTTATCACAGTAAGTTACAAAATACAATTAGTTGCTTATTTAGTGATTTGATTGCCATTCATTCCTGTGGCGCAAGATTCTTGACATGTGTGTATAACTATGGGCGAGGACGCGCCGAGCCCCCGGGAAAACCCTGAGAACGGCACCTGCGTCGAAGGCGATTTTGGGCAGTCCAGCCCCCCATGTCGGCACGCGAAAATAGACCCGGTCCATAGACTTGGCAAGCGGGGCGGGCCAGCCGGCGACGCGCTGTATCAGAAGTAATAATTTGTTAAGAATGTTATAGGCTTAGCCTCTGTTAACCGGCCGCATGCGCTACGGTATTCATGCCCGTAATATATGGTATGATGCCAACAGACTTAGCCCGTCTGAACACAATAAGATGAACCTGAGCCAACAGATTCTGCGTACCGATGTGGCCGGGATGCCTCTCGAATGGGTGGATTACCGGGATGCCGCGCGTCTGTATGCTCTGGGTCAGGTTGCCTACAGTTGCGGCAGCGTGATTTTTACAATTCGCGGTGGAACAAACACCCGCACCCACCTGCAAAGTCGGGTAGAGGTCAATTCCATTATCGCGACCTATGGCGCAAGCCACGCCGTGACTCGAATGCGCAAGGAATACCTGCCGCCCCTCAGCAACACAGCGCTGTTCCGGCGGGATGACCAGATCTGCATGTACTGCGGCAATCGTTTCGCGACGCGTTATCTTTCTCGGGACCACGTGCGCCCTCTCAGTTGGGGAGGGCCGGATCATTGGAACAACGTCGTCAGCGCTTGCGTCCGCTGCAACAACCACAAGGCCGGGCGCACGCCGGAGGCGGCGGGTATGGAATTATTGGCGATACCCTTTACGCCTACCCACGCGGAGTATGTCTATCTGCAGGGGCGCAACGTGCTTGCGGACCAGATGGAGTTTCTGCGAGCCCATTTCCCCCGCGCCAGTCGCCTGCATGAACGTATGCGATATTCATGACCGACTGGAATGCTGTCGCCGCGCACATCAGCGAGTTCACCGGAGCGCCCTTCTCACCGGCAGCCCCCCGTAGCGTTGGTGGGGGCTGTATCAACACGGCAGTAAAGCTCAGCGAGGGATCGCGCAGCTATTTCGTAAAAACCAATCACGCGGGTCGTCTGGGCATGTTCGAAGCGGAGGCAGAGGGGCTTCGAGAGATGGCCGATTCGGCCACCATCAGAGTACCCCGACCGCTTTGTGCAGGCGCCTCCGGCAGCGGTGCCTACCTGGTCATGGAATACGTCGACATGGGACGAAGCGGTGCAGATGGTGCCGCCCTTGCCGGGCGCCGACTGGCGGGCATGCACCGGCATACCAGCGACCGCTTTGGCTGGCACCGGGACAATACCATCGGTTCGACCCCACAGCCCAACGATCCCCTCGAAGACTGGGTACAGTTCTGGCGTGATCACCGCCTGGGCTTTCAGCTGCGGCTGGCTGCGCGAAACGGCTATGGAGGACGGCTGCAAACCCTCGGCGAACGACTTCTGGATAGCTTTCCCGCCCTGATCGATCACGCACCCCAACCCTCGCTGCTGCATGGCGACCTTTGGGGGGGCAACCTGGGTTATGACGTCCAGGGTGAACCGATCATCTACGATCCCGCAGTCTATTATGGTGACCGCGAGGCGGAACTCGCCATGACTGAGCTTTTCGGCGGTTTCGGCAGTGCTTTTTATGCCGCCTACGAGGAGGCCTGGCCTACGGACGTCGGCTACGGCACGAGGAAGACACTATACAACCTGTATCACTTACTCAACCATCTTAACCTGTTTGGCGGGTCTTATAAAGCCCAGTGTTTATCAGCGATTGAGACACTTTTGGCTGAATGCTCGTAACCGGTGCCGAAGGTCTTGCACCACGCTTGCACCAGATTTTAATTCCGTTTTT
>CAMYKE010000376.1 GCA_947258895.1 uncultured Pseudomonadales bacterium
CGCCGTAAGCTATCTTGATAAAGCTGGCGCTGGAACCCGCTATACCGGGTTCCAGAGTGCCCGCCAGGATGGTAACCAAGCTGCTTGCTATTGGGTGCAAATACACCTTGAAACCAAGTCGGCTCAACACGGGGCCTGGGGAGCAAGACCGCCAGACGTGCGCTGCAGTCCAGAGGCTCGAATATTTCACGGGTTGTACCATTTCGGCAGGGCATCTTGAGCTGGTAACGAATGTTTCCTTTCTCGTCAATGCAGGCGCTTCGCTGCTGCAGCCGGTCGCGAAAATTAGCTGCACATCCGCTCCAGCTAATCTCGCCGATGAGGTTCCGCAACCAAACCCGCATGCAGTGAAAGACCGGCGGCTTTGTCAGCCGGCCCCGAATCACACCTTCCGCAAATGACGGCAAGGTTTGCAACTTCACGCTCAAACCATCCGCTCCTCTCAAAAAATGGAGCTTCCGACAAACCCGGCGCAAATCAATATATAAGCTCAACGAATTCGTTGTGGCAGTGTCTGAAACCAGGTAAGAAGCTAGTGCGACGCGCCGCAGCAGAGGTAAGATGAAGCCACTGCCCGAAAGGTACTGGTCGATCAACACTGCATTTAGGTCTGCCCATCCTGCCCGGCTGGCAAGAGGGCGAGTAAATCCCGCCCGCTCCAGCGGGGTTAGCGGTACTCTTTCGGTAGCAGTCGTAATCTGCCGGGCAACAATACGAGGACGCAGCGAAACAAAGAAAATAACAGAATGATCAATCTCAGTGACATTCATAAATATTACCGCAGCGCGGCCCAGGAGTTGCATGTACTCAAGGGGATCAACCTCGACATTACCGAGGGCGAGATGGTCGCCATTATGGGCTCTTCCGGCTCCGGAAAATCTACCCTGCTGAACATCATCGGACTGCTGGATGGCTATGATCGCGGGCATTACGAGTTGAACGGCACCCCCATCAGGAAGCTCGGCGAATCCCGCGCGGCGATGCTGCGTAACCGTCACATTGGATTTATCTTCCAGTCCTTTAACCTGCTGCCGTTCAAAACGGCTCTGGAAAATGTTGCGCTACCGCTCTTTTATCAGAAGGTCGGCCGCAGGCAACGCCACGCGCGAGCGCAGGAGTTGCTGGACATGGTCGGCTTGGGGGACAGGCTCGACAGCATGCCCAACGAGCTTTCCGGGGGACAAAAGCAACGCGTCGCCATCGCCCGGGCACTGGTTACCCGACCCAGGGTGCTGCTGGCGGACGAGCCCACCGGCGCGCTGGACAGCGTCACCTCCCGGGAAATCATGGCGCTATTCAACGAAGCTCATAATCAGGGCAATACCATTGTTATCGTTACCCACGAAGCGGAAATTGCCAACCAGTGCAAGCGCCGCATTCATCTCACGGACGGACTGATCGACACCGGCCTGAACAGCGAACCGGTAACGGCCGGAGAATCCGGATCATGATGTTTCTGGACAGTTTTCAGGAAATTTTTTATACACTGAAAAACAACAAGCTGCGCACCGGCCTCACCGCCTTTGGTGTGTTCTGGGGCATTTTTATGCTGATCATCCTGCAGGGGGGTGGCAATGGGCTGTTAAATGGCGCGGAAAACCAGTTCGCCAACGACGTACTGGACAGCGTGTGGATCATTCCCAGAACCACCTCCATGCCCTACCGCGGGTATTCCGCTGGGCGCAAGATCCAGTTTACCGAATCCGATATGGCTGCTATTCGCGAGCAGGTACCCGGGGTTAGTTACTTGTCCAGCGAAAATACCACCGGCTCTTTTTGGGCGTCCATCGTGGTGGCGCATGGCAAACGCACCTCGAATGCCAGCGTGTTTGGCGTGTCCGATCAGTATTTCAATATCAAGACGCTCATCGACCTGCACCACGGTCGCGCATTGAATACGCTTGATCAGCGGGACAACCGGAAAGTGGGATTCATCGGCACGCGCGTCGCTGAACAGTTGCTGCTCGGCGGCGACCCAATCGGCAAGCGCATTACGGTCAATGGCATCAGCATTACCGTGATCGGCGTATTCTGGGATAAGGGCCGGCAAGGCCAGATGTCGGAGCGGATTTATCTGCCGCTGACAACTTTCAGGAACATCTTTGGCGGCGGGGAACTGGTGAACCTGATTACCCTGCGCCCGACGGCAGCAAGCGATCCGTATACACTGGAAAAGCTGGCGACGGACCTGTTGCGCCAACGCCATCATATTGCGCCCGAAGATGAGCGCGCGTTGTGGGTCCACAACATCGCCGAGCAGCGGCAGGGGCTCAATGCGATTTTCGCAGGAATCAGGGCCTTCATCTGGTTTGTCGGCATTGGCACTTTAACCGCCGGCATAGTGGGAGTGAGCAATATCATGATTATCACCGTGCGCGACCGGACACGGGAAATCGGCGTGCGCAAGGCATTGGGTGCCACCCCGGCTTCCATTGTGGGGCCTTTGCTGCTCGAGTCGGTGCTGGTAACCGGCGTCGCCGGCTATCTCGGCCTGGCCAGCGGCGTAGGCTTGATAGAACTAATCGCGGCCAGCGGCTTCGAGCATGATTTTTTCCTGCGCCCGGCAGTTGATTTTCGGGTCGCAATTACGGCGTTACTTATCCTGGTCGGCGCCGGAGTGCTGGCAGGGCTCGCGCCTGCGTTACGAGCGGCCAAGATCGCGCCGGTGGAAGCCATGCGGATGGATGCCCAATGATCGACACCGAGCGCTGGGGAGAAATCTGCCAAACCCTGACCCGGCACAGGCTGCGAACTGCGCTAACGGCCTTTGGCGTATTTTGGGGGATTTTCATGCTGGTGATACTGCTGGCTGCTGGCAAGGGGCTGGAGAACGGCATCACCGGCCAATTGGGGCTGATCCAGAATGCCGTGTTCGTGTGGAGCGGGAGC
>CAMYKE010000377.1 GCA_947258895.1 uncultured Pseudomonadales bacterium
TTGCGCAGCAATTGCTGGCGTTCATCGAGTTCCAGGGTCTCGTATACCGCCTGCTCCTCCTCGGTATAATTGTGAATCAGCTTGTACAGGTAGACCCCGAAAATTCCGAGCAGGAGCACGCTGATAAACAGCAGGTCGCCGCTGTGAAAGCTGTCTTTTGGATGTTCACTGGCGGAAAACACCATCATTACAACGCCGACCACCAGGCCCACCGTTGCGCCGGCAATCAGGATCTGCGTGCCGGCCTGTGTAATCGGTTCGGGCATCACAAACTTGCCGAGTTTATCCTTGGGCAGGAAATAGGAGTAGATGCTAAACACCAGGCTGTTGTTGTAGATCGTGATAACGGCGATAAGGAACGCAGCGTCCGGGCTGACTGTCACCACGAACCCGATCATGACCAACTCCGGCAACGTCGCCAGGATTTCCGAGAGGGTGCCGGCAGTGTAGTGATTCCAGCGCAGCCTGGCGGCCAGGCTGGTCGCGCTGATCAGGAGGCTCTGGCAAGCCCCCTGCAGAATGGCCACACCGCAACCGAGTGTCAGGAACATATTCACGAGACCGGGGATTGCTATGCCCTGGCGGCCGGCGTAGCCAAGCAACATCCACAGCGCGAACCCCGCCAGCATACGAATAAGCCAGGCCGGCGCGTTCAGGAAGAATCGGGTGGGCACGCCGAGGTGCCGGATGGAAAGACGGTCCGGATCGATGCCCGCATAGCGCAGGCGATCTTCCACCACCTCTTCCGCCCCCGGCAGGCCGGCCGCGGAAATGTCAGCATTCTTCAGTTCTTTTTTCGGTTTCCTGTTCAATACACTGTATCCATTGCAATTATTCTCTACATTTCCAGCCACGGCGGGGCAACACCGGGGCTATCATAGCACTGCGATAGCGAGCTATTGCAATGGTGCGTGAGAAAGACTTCCAGGGGAGACCAAAATCCGCGTCGCGCCGGGCGCAGGTTGCGCAATTGCACGCTTGCATCAGCAGGACGCCTCACACCCCGGAATACCCGGGCGCAGAGGATAATTAATTTCCCCGGACCTGAGTGCGTCAGCTGGCAGAATAACATGCGCGGGCTTTTCTCTTGCGATACACTTCCGGGCTTGGCTTCGTTTTGGAAATCCATCATGTTTGAACAACTGCAATCCGCCATTTCTCCGTTCCTGAATGCATTCGGCAACAACCCGTACATCCAGGCTACGGTAGTTATCGTGCTATCCTTTGTGGTCGCATCAATTTTCAAATACGTGATTATTAAGGGTTTGAAAAAACTGGTGTTCCGCGCTCAGGTGGATGTGGATAAGAGCTTTCTCGACTTGCTGCATTCGCCGGTCTATTTCAGCTTGTTGCTACTCGGCTGCGCCAGTGCGGTGCTCATCATGTCGCCTGCGGAACCTTACTCGCTCATTCTTTTTTCCACCCTGCAATCCGTTGCCATTCTAATCTGGGCCGGTTTTTTTCTGCGAGCCAATCGCTTTCTGCTGACCGGCGTTGCCGGTAATCGCATGCGGGCACAAATCATCACGAATAAAACCATGCCGCTGTTCCTTAACCTGTTTAATATCCTGGTACTGGTACTGGCGGTGTATTTTGTCTTTTCGGTGTGGGGGGTCAATATGACCGCCTGGCTGGCATCGGCGGGTATTGTCGGTATCGCGGTTGGCTTTGCCGCCAAAGACACCCTCGCGAACCTGTTCTCCGGTGTTTTTATTATGGCAGACGCGCCCTATAAGATTGGTGACTACATCGTTCTGGATTCCGGGGAGCGGGGCGAAGTGACGCATATCGGAATGCGTAGCACGCGCATGCTGACCCGGGAGGATGTGGAAGTCACCATCCCCAACTCCGTCATGGGCAACACCAAAATCATCAATGAGTCGGGCGGCCCACATGAAAAGTTCCGCTGCCGGGTTCCCATTGGCGTCTCCTATGACGCGGATATCGATCAGGTGCGGGAAATCCTGATGCAAATAGCCCTGGCGGAGAATCAATACGTCTGCAGGGTCCCTGAACCCAGAGTGCGTTTTCGTCGCTATGGCGCCTCCAGTCTGGAGTTTGAATTACTGGTCTGGATTGACAAGCCGGCACTGAAAGGCCGGGTGCTGGATATTCTGAACTGTGAAATTTTTCGGCTTTTCAAGCTGCACGGCGTTGAAATACCCTATTCAAAGCACGACCTCTACATCAAGCAAATGCCATCGAAAGACTGACTGTTAGCCTCTACAGCCAGGGCATCAATCACTATTCAGCGGGAAATATCTACGCCGTGACGCCGGAAAGTTACAGCGGCGCCGCGACCGCTTGTGCGGCGTGTGGGGAGCTTCCGGTATCACCGCCGTCGAACCGCGCCCGGGTCAACACGCTTTCATCGCGTCGCGCCGGAAGCACGGTACGCAGCTGTTGCAAGCGCGCAGACAGGGACTTTAGTTCCGGTCGCGCTGTCTGGAAAAATATACCGATGCGAGTGATCAGGGCGTCCGCGGAATCGAGCGCGCCGCTGTCCAGATAGGCCTGGACTTCTCGCAGGGACTGACGCTTGATCGCTCCCAATGCGACCAGGGCGGCTTCGTTCTCCGGATCCAGTACCAGGATCTCGCGGTAGGTAATCACCGCATTATCACTGGCCGGGCGTAGCAGGTGCCCCTCCCGGATCTGGCGCTGGGCACGACGCAACAGGTCCGCGACCCTTGCCTGCGCCTCCGCTCGTTGCTGTTCGAGCGCCTGCAGATCCGGCTCCGGCTCCCGGATCGAAGTGGCCACAGGTTCAGCGCCCGGCGCTTCCTGTTGCGAGGATTCTGCCAGCGGTTGCGAGCCGCTTTCCACCGCAGGTGCGGCTTGCTGACCGCTGTCGACGGCGACGGACGCTGCCCCGCCTTCGT
>CAMYKE010000378.1 GCA_947258895.1 uncultured Pseudomonadales bacterium
GCCTGGTCGCTCAGTTCGAGCCAGACTATCGGCGACTGGACAAAGACCTGAATGGCAGCTGGAAGCAGATACCGACCTGGGTCGGAATCTATTAAAACAATAAGTTACCTCACTAAGTTGATGTAACTTATTATATTAAGGCAGGCGTCCGCGGTTGCGTTTCGCGGTGCCGGTTTATTGCCTCGTTGCGAAGGAAGACATGATGCGTATTTGTTCGAAGGTCGTCGTTCTGGCGCTATTGGTTGTTTGTTCTGGTACTGCCGCCGCCCAGCAAGCCGACATTGAGTTATTGCGCGCGGCAGTCGAGGAATTGCGTTCTGACTACGACGCTCGCATTGCTGACCTGGAACGAAGGCTGGCTGTCGCCGAGCAGAATGCAATGCAGGCGACCGACGCGGTCCAGCGGGCGGCGACCCAACCATCGACGCCTCCCGCCAGCAGAACCAGCAGCTCCGCGTTCAATCCCGCTATCGGTGTGATCCTCCAGGGGCAAGCCTGGAGTTTCAGCGAGAACCCCGATAATTACGCGGTACAAGGGTTTCCATTCGGCGGGGAAGCCGGCCCGATATCCGAGGGTCTGGGTATCGGAGAGACCGAATTGATCCTCAATGCCAATGTGGACGACAAATTTGCAGCCTGGCTTACAGCAGCGCTCGCCCTCGAGGATGGCGAAGCCGTTGTTGAAATCGAGGAAGCATGGGTTGAGGCAACGGCTCTTCCTGCGGGTCTGGGCGCCAGGTTCGGACGTTTTTTCTCCGGTATTGGATATCTGAATGGCAAACATTCACACACATGGGACTTCGCAGATCAGCCGCTGCCGTACCAGGCTTTTCTCGGCGATCAGTACCTGGACAACGGCGTGCAAATTCGCTGGCTGGCGCCAACCAACCTGTACATGGATTTTGGCGCGGAATGGCTACAGGGCAGCCGCTTTCCGGCCGGCGGAAACGCGCATTCCGGCTTCGGCAGCACTAGCCTGTTCGCAAATTTCGGAGGTGATATTGGCGGGAATAGCAGCTGGCTCGCCGGTGTCTCCTTCCTCGATAGTAACGCGATCGATCGACCGTCTGGCGATGAGGACGAGCCACTTCTTTTCAATGGCGATTCGACATTGACGAGCGCTCAGTTCGTTTGGAAATGGGCACCCAATGGCAACTGGAAACAAAGGAACTTCGTCTTTCAATCCGAGTTGTTCTGGCGTCGTGAAGACGGCGTTTACACGTTACCGGGTGGTGTTCCTATGCGATATGACGTCGATCAACAGGGCTGGTATGCACAGGCTGTCTATCAGCCAGTTCCGCGCTGGCGTTTCGGCGGACGAGTCGATGGCTTGTCGACGGACGACCCCGGACCGTTGTTCGACGGCACGGCGATAGCTGCGCCAGGGAGTGACCCCATGCGATACAGCATCATGGCTGACTGGTCCAACAGCGAGTTCAGTCGCGTCCGATTGCAATTCACCCAGGACGAGGCTGGTCCGACCGATGACACGCAGTGGGGCATTCAGTACATACACAGCATCGGCGCCCATGGTGCTCACGCATTCTAAGGGTGCTCGAAATGACGAGAACGCTTTGTGTCTTTCTGATTGCTTTGCTGCCCGCTGCGGCTGCCGCAGATCTCAAGGTTTTTGCCTGCGAGCCCGAGTGGGCCGCCCTGGCGAAAGAAATTGGCCAGTCTCGTGTCGACACGTTTAGCGCGACAACCGCGCTTCAGGACCCGCACTACATCCAGGCGCGACCCAGTCTTATCGCCAAGGTCCGTCGTGCGGACCTCGTGATCTGCAGCGGGGCTGAGCTCGAAATTGGCTGGCTACCTGCCTTGCTGCAAAAAGCAAACAATCGGGACGTCCTGCCCGGGAGCCAAGGCTACATGGAGGCGAGTAGCTACGTGCTGCGTCTGGATGCGAGCGGTAACGTTGATCGCTCGAAAGGTGATATTCACCCCCAGGGCAATCCACACATTCAGACCAATCCCCACAATATTGCTGCCGTGGCGCAGGCGCTGGGTAATCGGATGTCGTTGCTTGATCCGGAAAACGGGGCGGCATACGAGGAGGGATTGGCCGACTTTTCGAAGCGATGGACCGATGCGCTCGAGGTTTGGGAAACAAGAGCCGAATCGTTGCGTGGCGCCAAGGCGATCACGCACCACAAATCCTGGGTGTACCTGGAGCGCTGGTTGGGTATCGAAGAGGTTGCCAATCTCGAAGCCGTACCCGGCTTGCCGCCATCGGCAATGCATCTGAGTCGATTGACCAAGCAATTCGATGGCGGGGGTGCGGACTTTATTATTCGGTCGCCTTACCAGGATGCAAAAGCCTCGCAATGGCTGTCAGACCGAATTGGCATTGCCGCAATAGTCTTGCCATTGACCGTCGGTGGCACCGAGCAGGCGAAGGACCTGTTTTCGTTATTTGACGACATTATTGAACGATTACTCAGGGCCCGCAGTAGTGAATGAGATTATTGACTGGACGATCGTCGGACCGGCATCACTCGCTGGGCTTATCGTACTGAGCACACATGTGCCGCTGGGTCAGGAAGTGCTCAAGCGCGGCATCATATTCATAGATCTTGCCATAGCCCAGGTGGCCGGGCTCGGTGTGATAGCCGCACACGCGATGGACTGGGATCCACACGGTATACAGGTGCAGGTGGCTGCCGTAAGCGCGGCGCTGATCGTTGCGGTTGGCCTCAACTGGACAGAGAAACGGTGGCCGAAGATCCAGGAACCTCTTATCGGTATCGTGTTCATATTGGCAGCGACAGGTGGCATCTTATTATTGGCCGGCAATCCCCACGGTAGTGAGCACCTCAAGGAACTCCTGGTCGGCCAGATTCTCTGGCAAACCTGGTCGTCATT
>CAMYKE010000379.1 GCA_947258895.1 uncultured Pseudomonadales bacterium
TCGCAGATTGCACGAAAGGCGCGCAATGCATAGCCGTAGCTATGCGTAAGCGGCTCTCGTAGTGAAAAGTGTGAGGAGATGCGTGCCGAGCGGCCGCCAGCACGACAAAGCGAGTCTGACACACTGTAAATCCCGGATGCTCTGCAAAAGCCTGCGATAGCTGTATATCTCATCGGTTGACGCTGTATCGGTGAGGGATGCGGGCTAGCGCATAGCGTGTGTCAGCGTTACGTAGT
Organism: uncultured Pseudomonadales bacterium; assembly: GCA_947258895.1. Next base: position 237 of record CAMYKE010000379.1, read on the forward strand.
TCCTCTGATTGACCTTTTCAGTAGTATGCGTTCTTAATGGGGACTAGGGCCTTGCAACAATATAGAATAGATAAAAACTCGATAAATGCACTACGATGGGAGGAAACATCGAATGAAAATGCTTCATGCTATTCTAGGCTCCGTCCTGCTCACTGCCGCTGCAAGCGCCCTGACGGAAGAACTGGAAATCAGGGAAGCCCCGCTTACGTGGAGGCAAGCCGCGCTCAGCAATGGGGAAGACCTGTTTCTTGAATTGTGCGCAGTTTGCCATGGCAAAGACGGTACCGGCGATGGGCCGGCAGCAACTGCCCTGAAAAAAGGTGTACCTGACCTGACGGGACTGGCCGCCAGGAACGGCGGCAAATTCCCCCGCGAACGGGTGGAGAACTCAATAGCCGGGGAGTCTCGAGTTGCCTCCCATGGAACGGTCGAGATGCCGATTTGGGGGCAGGCGTTCGAGGCGGTTCGTCCGGACTGGAAGCCACATCGCCGCCAGAGTTTTGCGAAACAGCGGATCTACAATCTCACCGAGTACCTGGCGACTATCCAGGCCGAGTAGCAGCCGGGGGCCGCGCCCCCGTCGAACAGGCCCGGAGGCCAGCGGAGGCAAACTATTGCGTGGGGCCATGTGAGCGGCTGTTTTCCGCGGCCTGCCGCCGTAATCGTGGTCGCTGATATTCAGCTGGCCCTGCAAAGGAAGCGGAGGGTTCACGATGCAACTCAAGAAGGGTGACGCCCTGATCGTCGTCGATGTGCAGCGTGATTTTTTACCCGGCGGCAGCCTGGCCGTGCCGCGAGGGGACGAAGTCATTCCGGTGCTGAATCGCTACCTGGAACGCTTTGTTGCTGCAGAACTTATGGTAGTGGCCACTCGGGACTGGCATCCACCGAATCACTGCTCGTTTGTTTCGCGCGGTGGAACATGGCCGCCGCACTGCGTGAAGCTCAGCGTCGGTGCGGAGTTTCCCGACGAGCTGGCGCTGCCCGATAGCGCGCTCATTGTTTCCAAAGCAACTTCCGCGGCGGCGGATGCATACTCGGGCTTTGACGGGACGCTTCTCGAGGATGCACTTAAACAGGCCGGAATCCGGCGTATCTTTGTAGGTGGCCTCGCCACCGATTACTGCGTGTTGGCGACGGTCACGGACGGAATCGCGGCGGGGTTCGAGGTCGTGGTCCTCGAAGATGCGATTCGCGCCGTCGCCGTCCAGCCCGGCGACGAAAAACGGGCGCTGGCATCGATGCGCGAGGCTGGCGCGACACTGACTACCCTCGTTGCACCCGATGTCGCCGTTTGAAGCGGAATCTCCCCGTTGCAATCTCCCCTGGCTGGCTGCCCTGGGCAGCCCGCTGTTGACGGACCTGTACCAGTTGACAATGATCAAGGCGTACCTCGAGCAGAATATGCTTGAGGACGCAGTGTTCGAATTCTTCGCCCGTGGCTTGCCGGCCGGGCGCAATTTCCTGCTAACAGCCGGACTGGAGCAACTGCTCGATTTCCTCGAGAACATAGGTTTTTCCGAAGACGAACTGAATTGGCTGCGATCAGCCGGATATGCGGACCAAAAGCTGACCGAATACCTGCGCGAATTTCGCTTCCGGGGTGACGTGTACGCAGTTCCGGAGGGCACGATTGTTTTTGCCGGGGAGCCGCTGGTGCGGGTAGTAGCGTCGCTGCCGGAGGCGCAGTTGATCGAGAGCAGGCTAGTCAATATTATAAATTTTCAGACCCTTATTGCCAGCAAGGCGGCGCGTGCAGTGCTGGTCGCAGCGGGTAAATTGCTGGTGGACTTCGGCATGCGCCGGGCACACGGTGCCGAAGCGGCATTGTTGGCTGCCCGGGCGACCTATGTTGCCGGCTTTGAGGGAACTGCCACCGTGCTTGCCGGCCGCCTGTTCGATATCCCGATCTATGGCACCATGGCGCATTCCTTCGTGCAGGCACACAAAACGGAAGTCGCGGCATTCGAAAATTTTGCCGCGGCCCATGCGGATAACGTGGTCTTGCTGATCGATAGCTACGACACCCTGGCGGGGGCCCGCAAGGTCGCCAGCTTGCTACCGAAATTCAGATCAGCGGGGGTTGACCTTCGCGCCGTTCGCATCGATAGCGGTGACCTGGTTGCCCTGTCTCGCGACGTGCGGGCAATTCTTGATGCCGCTGGGGCCGAAGGCGTGCGCATTTTTGCAAGCGGCGGCCTCAATGAATACGAGGTCGAGCGCATCGTGCAGGCCGGGGCTCCGGTTGACGGCTTCGGAATCGGCACGGATCTCGATGTATCGAGCGATGCGCCTGCCCTGGATTGCGCATACAAATTGCAGGAGTACGGGGGACGCGCCTGCCGTAAGCGCTCGACCGGCAAGGAGACCTGGCCCGGTCGCAAGCAAATATTCCGGCGCTATAGTGGAGACGGTACCCTGGCGGGCGACGTCGTTGGGCTGGAGACTGAAACCGGGCTAGGCGTTGTCCGGGCCGTTGCAGACTGGCCGCGGGACAGCAGTTGCGGCCTACTTCAGCTGAAACCCGTCAGGCGGCCGCCAGTGCCGCGTGTGCTGTTCGTACGCGTACGACAGCGCCATCAGCAGAGCTTCAGAGAACGGCCGGCCGAGCAGCTGCAGGCCGGCGG
>CAMYKE010000380.1 GCA_947258895.1 uncultured Pseudomonadales bacterium
TGGAGGCGGGCAAGGAGGCGGACGTTGTGATCTGGGACGGAGACCCGCTGGAAGTCACGACCTTTGCGACGCAGGTTTTCATTCGCGGTGAGCAGATTCCGATGCACAGCCGCCAGACCTTGCTGCGGGATCGTTATCTGGAGCTGGACGGAGAATGGCCGCCGGCCTATCGGAAGCCATGAGGGGAAGTGCGGCGCGGTAGTTGGCTGCTTCAGCGCCGTTCGGGGCTGAACATGCCTGCTATGTGCGCTGCGGGCAGCGGTTTGCTCAACCTGGACACCAGCACGGTCATTGTCACCGAAACGATCTCGCCCATGGCGGCACAGGAAAAGGGATTGGCGCCCTCGCGCCACAGCCACATGGCAATGTCGCCCGGCATCCCGGGTGGGAACCACCCAGGATCGATCAGGCGCGTATAAAGCACGACGAAGGTCGTGAAGCCGAAAAGCAGACCCGCATAGGCACCGGCGCGCGTGACGCCACGCCATAGAGCGCCGACGACCAGCGGGCCCGCGAAGGCGGCCATCATGCCGCCGATGCCGATCCAGACAATGATGGCGATGTTCACCTCCAGCAGCGCCCACGCCATGCTCATGCAGAGCAGCAGTACGCCAACGGTGGCCACGCGGCTGATCAGCAGCACGCGGCGATCCAGCAGCTCTTCATCCATGGGTGCCTGCGCGCGCTTTTCCAGGTACGGCACCAGGGTCCGTCGATACAGATCATTGGCGATAATCTGTGACGAGGACACGACCAGGCCGTCTGCGGTGCTCAGGATGGCCGAGAGCACGGCGACGCCAATGAGCGCCACCAGCCAGCTTGGGAACAACTCGATGAGCAGCATGGGCAGCGCGGCATTAGGGTTATTGCCCGGTGCATACAGCGCATCTCCCAGTATGGCGCGTGCCAGCAGCCCGGCAACAGCAATCATCGCCATGGTGATGCCGAAGATGAATGCCAGGCGCACGAAGCGTAGCTGGCTGCCGGTGTCGCTGAGCGCCCAAAGCTTGTTGCCGAGGTGAGGCAGGAGCCCCAGGGGTATGTGGGCAATCAGGATAGCGACAAGTGACCACCACGAACGATAGATGGGCGAGGCCGGGTTCAGGGGCTGCACGAGGTTAGGGTCCTGATGCCTGAGATTGGCGAGGAGGCCTTGCATGCCCCCCTCGATCCCGGCGCCCATCACGAACAGCGCGACGACGCCTGCGGCCAGGACCAGCATCATGAGGCCCTGCACGCCGTCGGTCAGGATGTCCGCGTGCGCGCCGCCCAGTACGACATAGACGAGCAGCACCACTGTGGTGATGGCCAGCGACCAGCCCGGTGACAGCCCCAGCAGAATCTTGAACATCACGAGACCGCTGACGAGCTGACCCGCGAGATAGAAGAACAGCACGAGTGAAAGAAGCGACACCAACACGCGAATGCCGTCTGACTGGTAGCGATCACCCAGGTATTCCGGGATGGAGCGGTTACCGAAGCGGTTGCCGGCGGCGGCAACCAGGCGCATGCAGATCAGCACGCCAAAATATGCGCCGACGGGATATAGCAGGCTGCTCCACAGGGCCGAGAGCCCCCACTCGTAGGCCAGCGCGGGGCCGCCCAGGAACGTGGCACCGCTGGCCGTGGACGCGGCGAACGCGAAGGCAAGAAATACCGGCCCGTAGGAACGTCGCGCCGTCGCAAAGTCATCCGCGTGGGCGATGCGGCGCTGGGCATAAAACCCGATCGCGATCATCACACCGATGTAGAACACAAGGAACGTCCACGACCAGGCAACCAGCGACAAATGAACTCTCCCGGTTAACTTTCGATACGTGAGCCGACAGCGCTCACATTACCAGCGCATTGTATGAGAGAACGGCGGCGCCTGCCCGCAGCGGTGCGAGTCGCTTCCGCAAATGAATTTGACGTCTTGCGCGTCATTGTGAGTGATTTCCCCCTGCTGCGATGAGTGAAAACACCGACCGGCCTGGGTGTTTGTCCGGATTATTGCCAATCCCGCCAGGGCGCAGACTGAGGCTCGAGAGTTTTGAAACCGACCGCAAGGAGTGGTCGCTTTTGTATCCTGCTGTGACGGGTGTCTTGTGCGGGCTGATGGCGCAGTAAGGATTGGCACATCTCGTGCGCCCTTGTCAGGCGTGTATCCGCCAGCGTTCAGCTCAGGCGGCGGTCTTTTCCTACGTCGCCGCCCGCGGCAAAGCGAAAGTGTTCCGGCGAATCGATGGTCATGCCTGCGCCGCGCCCCGAGATGTGGGCGACAATGGCTTTGCGCCGCTTGATTTTTATGACGGGTTGCAGCCCGAGCACGAATATCAGGTCCACCAGCTGGCCGCGTGGCAGATCCAGCGCATCGGCCTCCACGAATACGCCCGCCGGGCTGAGATTGGCGGTCTTGCAGCGACGCAGCCTGCCCCCGGGTACCCTCAGGTACACCCGAGTAACGGCCTTCTGTCGCGTATTCAACCTGCGCTCCATTGCATCCCCTCACGAGCTCTTGTTATTGATTTTTACCGGTTCGACCTGTCACCCGAGACAGCACGGACTACGGTGGCATATATGCTCGATGTCAGTTTTACGCTTTTGGCGGGTCCCTGTCAGTCCGGTTTTTACATAAAAGACAATGCAAGGAAAGATTGCTTAAGCGGACAAGGGCTTGCGTGGCGATATCCACATCGTTATGACCGCTCTGAGCACGATCTGTGCGCTCGAATCGGCAACTTCCACAGTTACGGGAAGCTCGTAAGACTTATCCTGAGCCAGCGGGAGGTCTATACGAGCCGTGGCCGTAAGATCCGTCTCCGCCTTGTTGAGGTATTCCACATGCATGCTTTTCGGGATCCAGCGCATGCC
>CAMYKE010000381.1 GCA_947258895.1 uncultured Pseudomonadales bacterium
GAACGCGGCGCTCGCGCCGTGCTCGATTGCCCAACAGCTGAAACTGGTTGACTCCGCGCTATACGTCATATCGTAACAAACCGGGCCGTTCGCCAGCACCTGTGCCGAAATGTCCGGTACCTCGCCGGCGAGACCGGCCGCCGTGCCATTGATAACCACGTCAAATTCCGCGCGGTCGAGCGTTGCAAATCCGCAGCCGCCAAGCCGCCCGTGGTGGATAAACAGATCCGCCAATTGCACCGCCTTGGCCGCGGTGCGATTTGCAATCGTGACCTCTGCCGGGGCCTGTTCCAGCAGCGGTCCAAGAACTCCCCGCACGGCGCCACCCGCTCCAAGCAGAAGTAACCGCTTACCCCGGATGGCGACATTGTGGTTCACGCACAGGTCTCGAACGATGCCGACGCCATCCGTATTGTCACCATATAGCCGGCCCCGTTCGCCGATCGACAGGGTATTCACGGCACCGGCCAGCCGGGCGCGATCGCTGAGCACGTCGGCCAGCGCGCAAGCATCGAGTTTGAAAGGAGCGGTAATATTCAGTCCCCTGCCACCGTCGGCGAAGAACGCGGTAGCATGCTCCGCGAACGCACCGACCGGCACCAGGATTTTACTATACTCCAAATCCTCGCCGGTTTGCCTGGCGAACTCGGTATGTATCCAGGGTGACTTGCTCTGTGCGATGGGATTCCCCATAACTGCGTAACGATCGGTCATTTTAGTATCCAGTGCCCGGGCTGCAAAAAGGTGTCATGGAGCCGGGCCTCCTCACTGCCTGGCTCAGGCTGCCAATCGTAATCCCAGTGCACCACAGGCGGCAGTGACATCAGTATAGATTCCGTGCGCCCGCCGCTCTGCAGGCCAAACAGGGTGCCGCGGTCGTAAACGAGGTTGAACTCGACATAACGCCCGCGTCGATAACACTGGAACTTCCGCTGCCGCTCGTCCCAGGCCAGGGTCTTGCGGCGGGCGACGATCGGGCGATAGGCATCTGGATAACTGTCCCCAACGGCGCGCAGAAATTCGAAACAGGTAGTAAATCCCCATTCGTTGAGGTCATCAAAAAACAGGCCGCCAATGCCCCGCGGCTCGCCGCGATGCTTAAGGTAGAAGTACTCGTCACACCAGTTGGCGAATCGCGAATAAACCTCGGCGCCGAACGGCGCGCAGGCCGTCTTCGCAGCCCGGTGCCAATGCTCACAGTCTGCCTCGAAACCATAATAGGGTGTCAGGTCAAAACCGCCCCCGAACCACCAGACTGGCGCGCGACCTTCCTGCTCGGAAATAAAAAAGCGAAAGTTGGCGTGCGATGTCGGTACATAGGGGTTCTCGGGATGCAGCACCAGCGATACGCCAACCGCCTGAAAGTCACCTCCCGCCAATTCGGGGCGCGCAGCAGTCGCAGCGGGCGGCAAACGATCGCCATAGACATGGGAAAACGACACGCCCCCTTTTTCGAAGACTGCGCCTCCGGTCATGACCCGCGTCCGACCACCGCCGCCCCCGGGTCGCTGCCAGTTGTCCTCTATGAAACGCCCGCTGCCATCCTCGCTTTCAAGTTCCTCGCAGATCCTGTCCTGCAAGCCCAGCAGGTAGGCCCTTACGGCGTCGAGATCGGGTTCACTCATGTACTGTTCGCTAGTTGCTGGTTAGGGTTCGGGGGCTGGAGGGCTTGCGCGTGGTCCAGCGAAGAAACGGGCGACGCCTGCCGCGCATCAGGCACCACTGCGTAAGGTGACATCATCTAGAATATCACGGATCGACGAGGGCTGGCGCTCCCCGCCGAGCGGACCGGGCAGAATGTAATCGAGGGCATTGCCAAAGACAAGACGCAGCTGCAGGGGATTGCTCGCCACCGGATGGCCGGAAATATTGGCCGAGGTCGACACCACCGGGCCACCGAACGCCCTGCTCAGCGCTGCCGCAACGGGATGGCGGGTAAGGCGCAATGCCACCCCCGCAAAGTCGCCCGTAATCCAGGGAGGCGCAATTCCGATATTCGGAACCACCCAGGTCTGGAAGCCCGGCCAACTCGCCTCGATGCGCGCGCGTTGTTGGGCCGATAGTCCCGCCAGGAATGGCGCCAGGTGCTGCCATTCACCCGCCACCAGGATCAATCCCTTGCCGACAGGGCGACGTTTTAGTTGCAGCAACCGGGACACAGCGGCTCGATTAAAGGGATCGCAACCCAGGCCCCATACAGCTTCAGTTGGATAGGCTACTACGCCGCCGGCGCGCAGGACTCGAGCGGCGCGGCCGATATGCCAGGGATTCACTCGTCAGCCCGCATCCGTCACCGAATGGCGCGCAGGATGACGAGTCGGTCGGCGTGCAGATCGCACGAACGGCGCGCAATGCATAGTTGCAGCTACGCGTAGGGGGTTGTCGCAGTGGAAAGGGTGATGAGCTATGCGTCCAGCGGCCAGCAAAGCGCTGCGCAGCAAATGTGCCAGGTTGTAAATCGCCGGATTCAAGTACATGCCTGTGCTCACGGCTGTAACTCTGGTCTGTTGCTGTATCGGTGACGGATGCGGACTAGCTGCCGAGCTTTGCCTGCAGGGCGGCATCTTTTTCTTCGACTGCCCGGGCATTGGCGGCGCGATCATCGATCAGCCGCTGTGCCAGGTCGGCGTCCGCGGTGGCCAGAATCTGTGCCGCCAGGTACCCGGCGTTCTTCGCGCCGGCCTTACCGATAGCGACCGATGCCACCGGTACGCCGCCTGGCATTTGTACAGTCGACAGCAACGCATCCATTCCGCCGAGGCCACCGGACTCGATCGGCACCCCGATGACAGGCCGCAACGTCAGCCCGGCCACCGTGCCTGCCAGGTGCGCGGCCATTCCGGCGGCGGCAA
>CAMYKE010000382.1 GCA_947258895.1 uncultured Pseudomonadales bacterium
CTGCTGGTGCAGATCATGAGCTACACCGATAGCGCCGGTTACTTGCGCGACAAGACGATTGCGCACTGGGTAGCGCTTAACCAGCTGGAGCTGGAACGGATTGCCAATCGCCAGGCCAACTACTTGCTCGACAAGGAAAAGTCCGGCAAGACCGAGATGGCCGAACGTGTGTGGTTCTGGCGCGTTACCCCTAGGGAGACCGCCGCCGATGGCTTCATCCAGCTCGATGTCGCGGTGTATTTCCAGGAGAACGACCAGAATTCGCTTCTCACTATCTCCGGCTATGTCGATAAATTCCATGAACGCTAAATGCACCCGCCGCAATCGCCGCAGCGCGGGTTTCACGCTGATCGAGGTGTTGCTGGCGATGGCGATCACGGCATTTGTCGCGGTGGTGGCCTATACCGGGCTGAGTACAGCGATCACCGCCGCGGAGGTCAATGAGGCACAGGCCACGCGCCTGGCCGAGGTCCAGATCGCAGTCAGCCTGCTGGAGCGCGATCTCCGGCATGCCTCCCCGCGGCCCATTATCGATGAATATGGCTCGATGCAGGATGCGCTTCAGGGAGGCGTGTTTACTCCCTATCCGCTGCAACTCACGCGCATTGGCTGGGATAACCCCCGGAATCTGCGTCGTGGAGAAATCCAGCGCGTTCGCTATTTTCTCGAAGACAGGGAACTGTGGCGGCAAAGCTGGGCGGTGCTGGACCGGGTTGGCGAGTCGGAAACCGAGCAACTGGTACTGCTGCTGGATGGCGTGGAGGACTTTCGGGTGCGATTCCTCAGGCCCGGGGATGCTTCCGGTTTCAGCGGCGAAGGCGAGGTGTCCGGGGATTGGGTAGCAGAGTGGAACAGCGGCGCGGCCAGTGAAATGCCACAGGCGGTAGAGTTTGTTCTGGAAATCGAGTCTTTTGGGGAGGCGCGCCGTGTTATCGAAATCGTCAGCCCCTGAGCGTCCGTTGCCGGCTCAGCAACGCGGGGCCGCGCTGATCGTTGCCCTGCTGGTCGCGGCAATTGTCACCTTGCTGGTGACTTCGGTAGCGAGTGATTCGCTGGTGACTTTCCGGCGTGTTGAAAACCAGCTTCATGGCCAGCAGGCTTTCGCCTTGTTGCTGGGTGCTGAAGCCGTGGCGCGCAGCGCCCTGCTCGAAGATCTCAAAACGAGCGAAATCGACAGCGATAGCGAGTTCTGGTCAACGGAGGACCTCCTCTACCCGACCGAATACGGCTCGATCCAGGGTCGGCTGTATGATCTCTCCGGACGGATTAACCTGGCCAATCTACTGGAGCGGCCAACCGAATCCAGACGTTACAGCGCCGACCAGCAGCGCTTCATCCGTTTGTTGCAGACGCTGCCCCTAGCCACATCCCTCGACCAGAACGATGCCGAGCAGCTGGCAAACGCGGTGTTTGACTGGCTGGACCCGGACGATGACGAGCGCGCTCCCGGGGGCGCCGAGCAATACCATTACTCGTCGATGGAACCGCCGGGGCGTCCGGCAAACCGGATGGTGGGGAGCGTCAGCGAATTGCGCTGGGTTAAGGGCATGACACCGGAAGTCTACCGTGCCCTGCGACCTCACCTGAGTATCTGGCCGAGCACAGGGTCGACGTTGAATGTCAACACCGCGAGTATCGAGGTGCTGCGCAGCCTGAATGCAGACAACATCCTGCGACCCATGGCGGAGAGCGATGCGCAGGCGATTATTGAGTATCGCCAGGAGGAGGCGCCGTTCGGCAACCTGGAGTTTTTTACAGAGGGGCAATTGGCGGCGCTGGAAATCGATACCGAGAATATCGGTTTCAGTAGTACGCATTTTTTGTTAACGTCGCAAACGGTATTTTTATCGCGTACCTACAGATTGCGCAGCGTGATTCACCGCGACGCGGCACAGGGAGTTCTCAAGGTCGTGGCGCGTAGCCAGAGCCGGCTGTAACTCGCACCATGGATGGTTGCCGGGGATCGGGCGACGTGGCCGTGGCGAGACTATCCGATGGTGATAACAGAGAAGCAATGTGACTGACAGTGTGTTTCTAAAATCAGGCAGCGGGGCGCACTACGAGTGGCTGACGCTTGCCGATGGCGCTCGGCGGCCCGACGCCGGAGACATCACGCGCCTCCTGCAAGCGTGTAGTAGTGCGACGGTAATCCTGCTAGCGCCTGCCGAGCGGGTGACGGTACGAGAGATCGAATTTGCCGCCGCAGAGCGCAAGGTGCTGGCACAGACGGTTCGCTACGGACTGGAAGAAGATATTAACGGCGATGTCGATGCCCTGCATTTTGCACTGGGCAAAGTCACTGGCAACCGGGTACCGGTTGCAGTAATTTCCCGCGAGTTGCTCGGGAGCTGGCTAACCCATTTCACCGAGGAGGGTATCGAGATCGCCGCCGTGCTACCCGAGCAACTGCTGGTGCCCTGGCAAGACGGTGGCTGGACGGTGGTTGTCGATGGTGAGCGCTGTCTCGTCCGGCATGGCTTGCATGAAGGCTTCTCGCTACCGCGCTCGGCAATTCGGCTGGGATTGCAATTGTTGCTGAACGAAGCCGGGCAGGCGCCCGGGCGGGTTACTCTTTACACCGCTGCTATCGACCAGGAAGTGCTCGCAGCCGAATTGCCGGAACTGCTACGTGCGAACCTGGATCAGCAACACCAGGACTACTGGCAGACGCTCGCAGATGGCTGGCAACCAGGGTCGGCCATCAATCTGCTGCAAGGTGACTTGGCCCGCAGTTTACCGTGGGCGAAGTGGTGGCGATTGTGGCGGGTCGCGGCGGGCGTCGCACTGATCGCTGTAGCGCTGCAACTGGCGGTCGATTATATCGAGGTAAACCAGCTGGAGGGAGAA
>CAMYKE010000383.1 GCA_947258895.1 uncultured Pseudomonadales bacterium
CTGGCACGGAGATACTGCGGGCGCACCCGGGCGTTCGGTCAGTGTTGTGTTAGAGGCTATGGCATGTTGCATGAGGTTGCTCCCGTTTTCGAGAATTAGATGTTGCCTTCTGGCGTTACCATTCCATGTTGCACAGCGCGTGCCAATAAAAATTAACTTTATAAATCAATCGGATAAGGTTTTTAGGTGAGTTAGCCGCATGTAAGTGTGACAGAAGCTGTCAGTAACTGCTGACAGAATGCGGCAAGTCCGGGGTACTCTTATCTGGAGGCGCGCTTCGAGCCTGTGATACACCGCGAGCCCAGCTTCCGATGTTGTTCTCAAGCAGCGTGCGGACCACGAGGCAGCGGCGAAAAAGTTATATAATTAGTAATCGGACAGATGGATCGCGCATGCGATCACGGAGCGCGGCGATGGCTAACGAAGTGCGAGCAGTATTCCTTGACCTAAGCGGTGTGCTGTATGACGGGAGCGAGTCGGTGCCGGGAGCGGCGCAGGCGCTGCGCGATGCCCAGGCGAGCGGCTTGCCGTTACGCTTCGTCACTAATTCGGCGCGCAAGACGCGCGCCCAATTGCTCTCCGATCTCAACTCGCTCGGCTTTGCCATTGATCCTCAGGCGCTGTTCACCGCTCCACTGACTGCGAAAGCCTGGGTTCAGCAACGTAACCTGCGGCCGTTTTGTCTGCTGCACAGTAACGTCCTTGCGGATTTCGCGGACATCGAGCAAACCGACCCCAACGCAGTGATTCTGGGGGATGCCGGCGACGACCTGAATTACCGGCAACTCAATCACGCCTTTCACCTGTGCCTGGCGGGCGCGCCGTTGATTGGTATTGGTGATAACCGCTACTTCAAGGAGGGTGGCGAGTTTTACCTGGACGCAGGGCCCTTTATCCGCGCCCTCGAATACGCGGCAGGGACCGAAGCGTTAATCATGGGCAAACCGTCGCCTGAGTTTTTCCAGCAGGTACTGGCAAGTGTCGATGCTGCTCCCGGGCAGGTGCTGATGATAGGCGATGATGTGTTCGGCGACATCGAGGGCGCACTGGCGGCGGGGATGCAGGGTTGCCTGGTGAGGACCGGCAAGTACCGGGCGGGAGACGAACACAAAATTGCCGGGGAGTTTGGTTGTGTCGCCTCGGTCTCGGAGGCGCTGGAGGGAGTGGTCTAGCGGGCCGCTGGCTTTATGCGGGTGGCGTGAGATGCGTTGCGAGGTGGCCGCGAGATTTGAATTGCACGATGAGTCTTACCCCATCGATTCATTTCAATCGAGTCTGACCCCATCGATTCGCGATTGCCAAAGTCCGAAAAGGTGGTTACTGTTTCTATACTTTCCGGACCGTTACCTTATGGGTTGTTGCTGACATGAAAAATATTATTGCTGCAATTGATTTCACTGATGTCTCCGGAGGTGTGATAGCTGCCGCGGCAGAACTGGCACGATCATGCTCGGGTCATCTATGGATTATTCATATTGTTGAACCGGATGCGGAATATGTCAGGATTGATGAAGGGCCGCAGCAGGGACTCGACTGGCGCACATTGAAAATAAACGAAGAGCACCGGTATATACAGGAAAAATCGCTGGAACTGGAAGCATCGGGTATAAAAGTAACGCCGCGGCTGATTCGGGGGCTTACAGCAGAAACAATCCTCCGGGAAGCGTCAAAACTTGACGCAGAATTAATTGTTGTGGGTTCCCATGGACATGGCGCGGTGTACCATATGCTAGTTGGATCAACCACGGAGGAGTTGATTAAATCGGGCTTATTCAAGATTGTAGTTGTCCCTTCCAGGAATGGGCGCGCTTAAACCGAAGCTTATCTGTGTTTGATGTGCCAGATATCCAAGCTGATCTGCGCAGGCTATAAGGGTCAGGTCATGCATTTGACAGGAGGTCAAATAGTGCCTGGATGGAGGGACAGTTGTTTGGACCCGAAGCCGACTGTCGAGTTTTTGCACTGACCACAAATACTCAGTCAGTCCTCGTATTCCCGCTCGATCGGACCGCCGAACATGCGCTTGTTGACTTTGGACGGGAACGTCACGTTGGCATTCACCTGCTTCGCCGCCTTGTACAGGCGTTTCAGGCTGACGCCGTAATTCATATTGATGTGGTGGAATTCGCCGTTGTGCAGCAAAACGCCGTGCTGCAGGATGCCTTCACCGCCCGGGGAGTGCGTGCGTCGGTATTCGAAACGCTTGATCTCGGCGACCGGGACGTCGATACACCAATCGCGGCTGCCGGGGTGCTGCACCAGCAGGCGTTCATGCGTGACTTCGGCCAGGTATTCCGCCGGGTGGCGCAAACACCACAGCGCCGCTACTAGCGAAATGGCGCCGGCGACACCGAGACCGAGCGCGCTCCAGAACCTGAACTCCGGCGGCAGGCTGTCGCCGGTCAGCGATTCGTACCACAGGCCGCTGCCGATGAATCCCCACAGGACGAACGCGCCGAGGACCAGTTGCCAGGCCTGTTGACGGCGGGTTTTGCGAAAGCGGTAGATTGGTGGTGCAGACATCATTGGTCTCGTTGTTTTCAATGCAGTCGAAGGGCTGCCAGGTCTCAGCGGCCCGTCATGATTCGATCTCGGCCGCCAGGATGTCGTCGGATTCGGGGAGAATAAACGCCTTGTTGGTTATAAGCAAACAAACGCCAATCCCGGCTTTTGGCCCTGTTCTTTTCATTTTGTAATTGCTCCCGGTGAGCGTCAGACAGGTGACGGAGGGATTGAAAAATAACCGGTTACCTCCCCATAGAAGTAAATTTTTGCCAGTGATGGATGTAACATACGTTAGCCACTGGCGGTGGGTAAACCAGGCGGCATTGGATAAAAAAATCC
>CAMYKE010000384.1 GCA_947258895.1 uncultured Pseudomonadales bacterium
CGCTGACTCAAAGCGAGAAAACGGTGCGGTGAAAGGCGCGAACCCTTCCCTCTAAACCGAGCCGGTTTCGTCATTTTCACCCGGAGAAGAAGAAGCAGGACCAAAAAGTTCCTGTTTTACGGACTGTTGCAGGGATTTTACGCTCAGATATTGCTATGATTACGTTGTCGTAGACTCTGACAAACCAATCGGGAATGCAATGGAGAATATCTTTATCGCCCGCCAACCGATTTACGACCGTGACCTGGCCGTCATGGGCTACGAACTGCTTTACCGAAGCGGCGATATGGACGTTGCCGTGTTCAAAGATGGTGACCAGGCATCCCGCGATACCATACTGAATTCATTTTTGCACATTGGCATAGACAACCTGGTAGGGAGCGCCCTGGCCTTCATCAACCTCCCCGAGAATTTCGTGATCAATGAAGCGCTCACGCCGATGTTCAAGGAGCAAAGCGTCCTGGAGATACTCGAGGATATCGAGTCTCGACCGCAGGTGATCGATGGAATAAAGCGGCTAAAACAGGAGGGCTATCGCATTGCGCTGGATGATTTTCGGCACAAGGAAAAGATCGAGCCGTTTCTGGAACTGGCGGATTTCGTCAAAATCAACGTAGGTGGCAAAGATCAGGGCGAGATCCGGAACCAACTAGATTATCTCAAGGGCCGCAACCTAAAAACAGTCGCCGTAAAAGTCGAGACCTCGGAGGTTCACGCCCTGTGCCGGGAAATGGGCTTCGACTTTTTTCAGGGCTTCTTTTTCTGCCGCCCCCAAGTAGTCCAGCAGAAATATATGCCGGCAAACAAGCTCGTCGTTCTCAATGTACTAAACCAGCTGCAGAATCCGGAACTCGATTTCGATGAGCTGGAGGCAATTCTCGCGCAAGACGTAACGCTGTCCTACAAGCTCTTACGCTATATCAACAGTGCTGCTTTTTCGCTACGCAGCGAAGTCGAGTCAATCAAGGATGCAATAGTCTTGCTCGGCTTGAAAAACATCAAGCACTGGGTCTCGCTGATCCTCATGTCAAAGGTCGTGGAGAACAAGCCGAAGGAACTGATCGTTACCGCCCTGGTGCGCGGGAAGATGTGTGAACTCCTGGCGCAAAGATACAATCCGGATATTGCATCCCAGATGTTCATTATCGGCCTTTTTTCGATTCTCGATGCATTGATGGACACCCCGATGATCGAGCTGCTCGATACGGTCATCTTGAGCATGCCAATCAAGTTGGCGCTATTGGATAAGGAAGGTGAGCACGGCGAGCTTTATCAACAGGTGCTTTTCTACGACGAACATCGATGGGACGAGATCGATAGCAGTAAGTTTGAAATCGGCGCACTCACCGAGGCCTACGTATCCTCGGTAAAATGGGCCGATCAAAGCATTGAGGCACTTGCGGATTAGTGGCGTCAGTCCTGTTTCCCGGTACAAAGCGTACGCACTCCCGGTCCAGCCCGGGATCACAACCCCCTTAAACTCAAACAGCTCCGCGCGCTCTGCGTCCTCCGCGGCGAGAAGTCCGGGTTGGATTGGATAGCCTGACAAAGCATTCCAAACCCGCCGTGGAGGTCGGCGAACAGCAATTATTCCTTCATGTTCCAGCGCTCGCCGCTGAAATCATCGTCTTCACCCACAGCGCCCGGCTCTGTCTCCCAGCTATATCTCTTCTCGGGAGGGGCGGGGTCGTGCTGTTTCAGGAGGAATGCCAATACGATGCCGATTAAGGCGCCGAAAAAATGCGACTCGAAGGAAACGCCGGGGTTGCCCGGAAAGACGCCCAAGATCATACCGCCATACAGAAAAAACACCATCAGAGACAGCGCGATGGCTTTACGGTCCCATCGCAGCACGCCGATGGTGAACAAGAAGAACATCAGGCCGAAACTCAGGCCGCTGGCGCCGATATGATAGGCACTGCGGGCAAACACCCATACCATCAGGCTTGAACCCAAGTAAATAACCGGGATGACGACCTTCGCCGACCGTGGGTAGACGTACAGGAGTGACGTGCCGAGAACCGCTATCGGCGCGGAATTGGCGAACAGGTGATACCAGGAGCCGTGCAGGAGAGGCGTAAAGAACACCCCTGTGAGCCCCTCCAGCCGGCGTGGATAAGTGCCATACTGAATGAGGTTCAGGTCAAACATCGTTTCCGCAAGTTTAATCAGCCACAAGACTGCTACAAACGACATTGTCAGCATAAAAGACCGCCGGAGCCTCCGCGTGTCGCCGTCTGGATTTGGTATCGACTCAGCCATGGGAATGGTCGTTGAATGAAGAGTAGTGAGTCCGTCTCCCAACATACTGCTGGTGTGATTTTTTCACATCATCCAGCGGAGGAACAGTAGCGGACATGGGTGTTTGCAGGCTGCGAATAACCTGGTAACTTGCTCTTTCGCCAATCGTAGCGACAGACAGCATCTTACGCAACGCTGCTTCACGCGCCACACAAGCACAGGGTCGACCTTGGCTGAACAATCAAAAGCCCTACCGGCGTGGTTTCTAGACCGCTTTGAGTCCCTGCTCGGCGCCGGCCAACTGGTCGTGTTGACCGGTGCCGGTATCTCAGCGGAGAGCGGGATCCCGACGTTTCGGGGCAAGCAGGGATATTGGGTTGTCGGGTCGCGGGAATACCAGCCCCAGGAAATGGCGACCCGCGCCATGTTTACGCGGAACCCCGAGGCGGTCTGGGCATGGTACCTCTACCGGCGCGGCGTCTGCAGGCGCGCTGAGCCTAACCCGGGTCATCGGGCTCTGGTCGAACTGGAGCGGTCACTCGGCGACCGTTTTCGCCTCGTCACCCAGAACGTGGACGGGCTGCAC
>CAMYKE010000385.1 GCA_947258895.1 uncultured Pseudomonadales bacterium
GCACCATGGCGCACAACGTGCCGAAAACCAGTGCCAGTGCCGCGCGTATCATAGCTCGGGTCCAAAACTGACGTGCAATCTCACGCCGCTGTGACCATCTTCCAATGGCACACCGACATCGACCCGCAGGGGACCGATTGGCGAGCGCCAGCGCACCCCCAGACCAACCCCGAGCACCGGGTCGAGCGCCCCCTCATCCCAGGCATTACCGCCGTCAACAAAGGTCGCCACCGACCACTTTTTATAGACCGGGCGCTCGACTTCGACGCTCGCGACCGTGACGTGGCGACCGCCCACCACCTGATCGTCCACCATCGGCCCCAACGACTGGTAGTCATAGCCGCGGATACTGTTGTCGCCGCCACTGAAAAAGCGCCGCGAGGCGGGCAAGTCATCCAGGCTATCCACATAGGTAAAGCCGACCGTTGCGCGCAATAACAAGCGTAGCCTGAAGGGCAGTGTCCTGATCCATTTGGCGGAGGCCTCCAGCTGGGCAAACGTGGAATCGGATACCAGGCCGTCATGGCTAGCTAGCAGCTTTAACGCGACGCCGTAGCCCCTGCTTGGGTACACCAGGTCATCGGCCGAGATTCTCGACCAGCTGATTCCCGGCATCAGCAGCACAGTATTGCTTCGTTCATCGGCAATAACCGAGTTTTCGGAGCTAAGACTGATAGACCGCGACTCGCGCCAGCCGGATTTGCGCAACCGGTTATCGGTCAGTACCGCCTCCCAGCGCTCACTGGTATACGAATCGTTTTCCTCATCCAGGTAGGACAGGTCGCTGCTCAGATTGTCGGTCCGCGGATCCCGCCAGGGTATCGTGTAGTTCAGGTTTACGGTCGTAAGCACCTCGGACAGCAGCAGGCTGATCTCGCCCTTGTGGCCACGGGAGTTGATGAGGTGACGGGTATAGTCGCCACGCAGGCGGGCACCGGTATTGGTGGAGTAGCCGGCGCCCACCTGGTAGCTGGCGCGCCTGCCGGGAGTCGCAGTAATGTGTACGGGGACCTGCCCGTCGCTGGCCTGCTCGAGCAGGGGTTTGAGCTCGACGGAACCAAAATAGCGGGAATCGCTGAGGTGGACTCGATCGCTCTGCAGGATCACCAGGTCATAGGGATCGCCCGGGGCGATCGACAGCAAGCGCTGGAACAGGCCGGGACGCAGCACCGACTGGTCGATCGTGATCTCACCATAGCGGTACCGCACGCCCGAATCCCAGGCCAGCGTGATATCGGCGACATTCGACGCCGGGTAAATATCCACGCGCTGCTCCAAAAAGCGGGCATCGAAGTAGCCCTGCCGCAGCCCCCTGGCCTGGATGTTTTCCTTGAGCTCCTCGTAGCGCGTGGTGCTGAAAGCCGTGTCCGGCTTGAGGCCGGCGGCCTTGGCCAGGTTCTCGAACGCACTCTCCTCTGCGGCCGCGCCCTGCAGCTCGATGCGTGCCTCGCGAATAATGAGCGAGTCTCCCAGGGTAATCTCGTAACGCAGGCGCCAGCACTTTTCATCGAAGGTAAGCTCACTGCGGTACTCGGCCCGAAAATAACCGAGTGCCTGCAATGCCCTGGTCAACTCGAGGTCAGCGCGGTTCTGGATGCGCTGCGCGGATGCCGGCGGCGAATTGCAGGGGAAATCGACTACCTTGAGGTGATCGGTGAGGGCGCGCCTGGTCGCCTTATCGACACCCGCAATTCGAAAATCCGCGTGACCAGGCAGGGACGCTAAGGCCCAGATTAGCAGCCATACCAGGCGGTTTACAGAAGCTCGAAATTGCATGGCTCAGAGATGCCTGATCGACGATTGGATGCTTAAGTGGTGAATGGTTCAGGGTTGGATGCTTCCGCGCTGAATAGTTCAGTGTGAGCGGGTTCAGCGGTGGACTTCTCAGCGGTCAAACGCATCCAGCCGCACGGCATTTCCAGCATCCCGTGAATTGGCTTGGTGTAAATACAAGGGCCGGCAGATCACCCCCGCATGAAGTATTGAATATAGATTATCAGTACACCGATGAACAGGCAATTGGCTGCGCGGCAGCGCGTTCGGTTGACGGGCCCGGCTTGCTTCGAGATTCAGCAATCGCAACCGTGTGCAGCAGGTATCCGGATATTTGAAAAAGCCAATCCCTCTAGATGGTCTATACTTAATAATCCAGCCACGCAAATTGCGACTGTCGTGCAGTTCCTTTGGTTCACGCTGTAGAGAGAGGTACCCAGTGAATTTTACCAAAGCTATGATTGACCTGGTGATGGAAATCCGCCGCCACGCTCCCCGCGAAGACAAACCGGCAATAAAGCTTGCCAACCCCGAACTACTCAAGGAATTAATGCCGTTGTATCATACTTCGGCAGATGCTGTTTTCAAGGCATTGATAAAAGAGCTTTTTTATTTGGCAGGAAGCGACTGGCAGAGCGAATTGCTGGCGACTGCGCCGCGGCCGGAAAAGGAATCAACCGGAGTGCACCGTGGAGATTCGCACCCGCAAACGCAGCAAAAAGATGGTAAAGCGCCGCAATCCAGGCTGAGACAGCAGCGCATGTACCGGGGCCAACCGATTCTTGACTAGCCCTCCGTCACCGATACAGCTTCAAACCTGAGTTTAAGCCCTACAAATGGGCAGTTACTTGAAGTCGGCGAATTACAGTCTGCTAAATTTGCTTTGCCGTGCTTGTATGGTAATCAAAGCCTTTATATTGGATGATGTGAAGGCGCCGGGAAGTCAGGAAACGCCCTGCTGGAGAGGCGCAGGCACTGCCCCGACTGCACTTCTGTTCCTTCTCCCAATGCTTGTTGGACCCACTGAGAATCGCGCCAAGCTTCATGGGCTCTTCAATTCATCTCGGCCTCGATGTCGGCCAGCAGATCCAGCGGCTCCAGTTCCAGGCCTTCCAGCTCATCGTTCCAGTTCACGCCAACCAACAATACATCCTTGTGGAGACCGGTCAGCCAATCGTCGAGAAATTCCTCCAGTGCCACGGCTACCGGCTGGTAATCGGCCCAATCGCCGACACACTGGAGCTGGGCAAATTCGGACTGCGACCAGAATGGCATCACATCGGTGTCGGTATATTTTTCGGACGGACATAGCGCCCAGCCGTCCGGGCCTTCGAGTCCCCAGACGCAACCGGTGGCCAGCGCCTCGACAATAAAGCGCTCGAAGTTCAGCTCAGCGTTTTTCGATAAGGTTTCCATAGCGGCCTGTTGTTTGGGTTAGCGTAGTTTGGAGGAGCGCCATTATAGTAAAAGTTGAAGAGAGTCGTAACGGTTATTTGCGGGTTAACCGTATAATGAACCGAGCATAAGAATACTCACTGGAGACACCATGAGAGCAACTACTTTAGCAGCACTGGTTATCGTCGCAATCGTTTTGTCAGTCAGCGCCTGCGCCGGACTGTGGGGTCCTGAGGGACGCCGGGGCGTATCGAGCAGCCTGGTTGATTACCTGTATCCAAAGGGTGAAATACCCCCAAAGCACGATCAAACCATTCCGCACCTGGAAATACCGCTGAGTGTGGGCCTGGCTTTTGTGCCAGGTTCAGGCGGCGATGCTGGCAGCCTGCCCGAGGCGCATAAGGCCCAGCTATTACAGAAAGTAAAAGCGGCGTTCCAGGATCGCGATTTTATTGCGCAGATATCCGTTATTCCGGAAACCTATATGCGCTCTGCCAGGGGCTTTGAAGGCGTAGACCAGGTTGCACGCCTGTATGGACTCGATGTGGTCGCGCTGGTGTCCTACGATCAGGTCGCCACCGCTTCCGAAAAGAAAAGCTCGCTACTGTACTGGACCATTGTCGGGGCCTATGTGATCAAGGGTACGGAAAACCAGGTAAACACCTTTGTCGACACCGCCGTTTTCGATGTGCGGTCACGCAAGCTGCTGTTCCGGGCGCCCGGGGTCAGTGAAAACCGCAAATCCACCACCCTGATCGAGGTCGAGGAGACCTATCGCGAAACCAGGAAACAGGGCTTTGAGCTGGCGATGGCCGACATGACCAAAAACCTCGAGACGGAAATGGATGTCTTCAGGGAACGCATCAAGGAAGACAAGAGCGTCCAGGTAACAACGCGTGCAGGTTACTCCGGCGGAGGATCGATTCCGCCGTGGCTTCCAATCCTGCTACTCGGGCTGGCACTCTGTCGACGTAAGGTCAGGCACGATTGATGGGGATATTACCCATAGAGCGCGCTGTAAAGCGTGGCAGCGAGGCGACGGCAACAACTGCGGGATAGACGACCTGCGCGTTGCTGTCCGGACTACAGGACAGTCGCACATGCATTTTTACGACGATCATATTCTCCCCCACCTCATCCACCTGGCCTGTGGCGTCAAGCCCGTGCAAAAGCAGCGGGAGAAAATAGTGCCCCATGCCGAAGGCCGCGTACTCGAGGTGGGCATGGGCTCGGGCATCAATATTCCGTACTATAATCCAGATCGGGTGGAAAAAGTGTGGGGGCTGGAGCCGTCCCGCGGAATGCGCGCCAAAGCGCGACCACGGGTCGAAGCCGCACGCTTTGCGCTGGAATGGCTGGATCTTCCCGGCGAGGAAATCCCCCTCGAAGACAATAGCGCCGATACCGTGGTGCTTACCTACACTTTATGCACGATTCCCGACTGGTTAACCGCCGTGCGACAAATGCGCCGGGTGCTGAAACCCGGCGGTAAACTGCTGTTCAGTGAACACGGCAAGGCCCCGGATGCGGTTATCGAGAAATGGCAGGACCGCCTGAACCCACTGTGGATGAAGGTGGCCGGTGGTTGTCATCTGAACCGGGATATTCCCCGCCTGTTGCGCGAGGGAGGCTTTGCCATCAGAAAGCTGGAAACCCTGTATCTGCCGTCTACGCCCAGAGTGGCGGGATTTACCTATTGGGGGCATGCGGACTAGCCGCCATATCTCACCGATTTTTGGAATTATCGCCGAGAGATTGTGCGTTGTACGGGATTTCCCGACGAAGGGGATAGCCGTCGCTATAGCCGCAGGAGAAAAATTCCTTACAG
>CAMYKE010000386.1 GCA_947258895.1 uncultured Pseudomonadales bacterium
TGGTCTGTTTCTCCGTCAATTGGGACCGCGAGGCCGGATTCGTGCGCCAAGAGATCCTTTCGGTTCCACCGGGAATCTAAGCCGTGCCGAAAACGGAACGGCGCCTCGGCCTCATCCCCACAGTGACAAAAAGCCCATACTTTCCGGACAAACTGTCTCTTTTCCGCAACACCAGTCCATCGAGTCCCTTTATGCTGTCCCCTGGAATCGATTGGAAATAGTCCGGATTTTCATTGGCTGCTATAGACTTTCTATTTGAATTACGACCATATACAACTACTAGCAAAGTTTGAATGGTATTGATCTATGGATCCAGAATAATAGGCACGCTTATTGCTTTAGTACTATATCTTCAAGAAAGATTCTTGATACACAAATCAGCAGAGTGTTCGTAGCGCAGATGACTGCAAAGGGGTTAGCTCGAAGTTGACCACCGGATCTCGTTGACTATACATCGCTGCGCACAGTACTGAGCGTTTTTCGGAGAGATAATTGATATGAACATGGAGGCTATCGAGGCAATGAAGGCTACGCCAACCCAGAACAACCTGCCGTTACGGCTTGCAGATTTCTCCACTTTAGCAGAGGCGCTAGACTACGCGGCCCAGGGTGAGACCGGATTCAATTTCTACACCGGCACGGGTAAGCTACATAGTGTGCTGCCATATGCGGAATTGCGGGAACAAGCGCAAACGTTGGCGCGCCGTCTCCACAGTTTAGGTTTAGAACGTGGCGCGCGGGTCGCCCTCGTCGCCGATACAACCCCGGACTTCCCTCTCTTCTTCTTTGCCTGCCAATACGCTGGACTGATACCCGTCCCTCTTCCGGCCTCAATCCATTTAGGCGGTCACCAGGCCTACGTGGAGCAGTTGCGAAGATTACTGACCACCTGCCAGGCGGAAGTCGCCATGGCCCCAGCGGATTTTCTCCCCTTTCTCTCCGAGGCTGCGGAGGGACTGAACTTACGTTTTGTTGGCGGTCCTGAAGCCTTTGCCGAGTTACCGGAACAAGAAACTCAGCTACACCCGTCCCAGCCCAAGGAGATAGCTTACCTGCAGTATACTTCGGGAAGTACCCGGTTCCCCCGCGGAGTGGTCATCACCCAAGAGACAGTCTTGAGGAACCTGGCGGACATCGTCACGCACGGCGTCAAGATTCGACCTGGGGACCGCTGCCTTTCCTGGCTTCCCTACTATCATGATATGGGGCTTGTCGGGCTGGTGTTGGCCCCGCTGGCGTCCCAGTTAACCGTTGATTACCTGAGCACCCGAGATTTTGCCATGCGTCCCCGGGTATGGCTGAAGCTGATGACGGAAACTCGAGCTACGCTCTCTTTAAGCCCGCCTTTCGGTTATGAGTTGTGCGTGCGTCGTCTGCGGAAAGAAGAGTCCGGTAAATTCGACCTCAGCGCCTGGCGCGTGGCCGGTGTCGGTGCGGAAACCATTCGACCCGAACCTTTGGCCCAGTTCGCCGAAATGCTTGCACCAAGCAATTTTGACAAGAATGCTTTTCTCGCTTGCTACGGTATGGCGGAATGCTCCCTGGCAGTGAGCCTTGCACCTCTTGCCCAGGGGCTGGAGGTGGACTGCGTGGATGGGGAGCATCTTGCTGAACACCAAGAGGCTCTGCCTGTGAACGGCGGGAACGGCAAGTCTGCTGTTCGATCCAACCATTTTGTCAATTGCGGAGTGCCGTTGCCGGATTATGAAGTTGAGGTTCGAGGCAAACACGGACGAGCTCTGGCAGAACGGCGCTGCGGGACTCTTTTCGTTCGGGGACCAAGCGTAATGTCCGGCTATTTTGGCGACCCGGAAGCAACTCAACAGGTTCTGTCGCCAGATGGCTGGCTCGACACCGGAGATCTCGGCTACCGGATTGGGAACTCCTTTGTTGTTACTGGACGCGAGAAGGATTTAATCATTCTTAATGGCCGAAACATCTGGCCACAGGATCTCGAGTACCTGGCTGAGCAGCAGACCGAAGTGAGGACAGGAGATGCCTCGGCTTTCTCGGTTCCTGGGCCGGATGGCGAAGAAAAGGCCGTTTTAGTGATCCAGTGCCGCGTCTCAGATGTAGTGAAACGTGCCAGCCTGATGGAACGGTTGCAGGGCCTAGTTCGCGAAGAATTGGGCATCGACTGTTTTATCGAGTTGGTACCTTCTCACACACTGCCCAGAACTTCCTCCGGGAAGTTGTCTCGCTCCGGGGCACGACAGGATTTTCTGAAACGGGTTAACAGGGCACAATTGAGGCAACCCCAAACATTGGATTTTGCCTGGGCTCTTGGCAACAGAGCCGTATAGTTCGAAATTTTCAGGCTAGCGCCTGCTGGAACAGCTCAATGTCGCGCACGATAGCCCTGACGGGGGCGACGGGATTCATCGGCGGCGTCCTAGCGCGGCGACTGGAAACCATTGGCTGGCAGATACGAGCGCTGATTCGTCCCGCATCGCTCGGTGCACGTTACACCGGAATTGCCACCCAGTGGATAGAAGGTGACCTTGAGGACCTTGACAGCCTGCGCCGCCTGGTAAACAATGATGTTTATGCCGTAGTACACTGCGCGGGTGCAGTGCGGGGTGCTTCTCAAGCGCAGTTTGATGGCGTGAATGTAGATGGCGTGGCAAGATTGGTGCAAGCAGCGAGAGAGCAGCACCAGATGCCACGTTTTTTATTGATATCTTCTCTGGCGGCACGGGAGCCGCACTTATCTCCTTACGCTGCCAGCAAGCGGCAAGGTGAGGACACGCTCGCCGCGACTGCCGTAATTCAGCAAAGCATCGGCAATATCGTGATCACCAATGCGAACATCCAGCGTGCCGCCCTTAGTGCACGGTTTTCTTTACTATACGTGGAAGATCTGGCAGAAGCCGTGGTGCAATGGCTGAATTCTGAAACCAATGAGCGGCGCGCTTTTGAATTGCACGATGGGCACCCAGACGGTTATGCTTGGCACGATGTGGTTGATACTGTCGCTCGGCTCTATGACAGGCACGTGTTTCGCATACAAGTGCCGGTGGTCATACTCCGCTTGTTGGCCGGTCTGAACCTTGGGACGGCGCAAATATTCGGAGATGCGCCAATGCTCACGCCCGGGAAGGTCCGCGAGCTCAACCACTCCAACTGGGTATGTGATAATGGCGCCCTGACCCGCGAGACGGGCTGGGCGCCGCGCGTCTCGCTCGCCGAGGGGTTGCAGCGCACTCTGAGACTGGGCGGCTGATGCCGTGAGGGTTCCGACAACCCGAGAAAATGAGTAAACCCTAATGGTTGCCATACCCAAACCGGTAAAAATCGCTGCACTCGCGTGATAGCGCGCCATCTGAGAGCGTGCTCGGAACAGGATCTCACGTACGGTCAAGTACTGTTCATCCTGTCCCAGCCTGCGCGCGCCCACATTCGGCGCACTCTGACGCGTTTTTCCTCGGCGTGGGTATAGCAACAT
>CAMYKE010000387.1 GCA_947258895.1 uncultured Pseudomonadales bacterium
ACCTCGGTACCGGCTGCGGCGCAATCGCCCTGGCGCTGGCATCGGAGCGTCCGCATTGGCAGGTTTTGGCCACCGACCGGGAGGAGGCCGCATTGCAGGTCGCCGAATACAATCGCAGCGCGCTGGGACTGGAAAACCTGGTCCTTATGCGAAGCGACTGGTTCGAGGGATTGGCGGGACAGCGCTTTGAGCTGCTAGCCAGCAACCCGCCCTATATCGAGGAGAATGATGGGCACCTGGATGCCGGCGATGTCCGCTTCGAACCGCGCACGGCGCTGGTTTCCGGAGCAGATGGGCTGGCGGACTTGCGCGTAATCATCACCACGGCAGGTCGCTACCTGTCCCCCGGGGGTTGGCTGGCGCTGGAGCATGGCTACCAGCAGGGCGCCGCGGTGCGGGCGTTGCTCGATGAGGCAGGATTTGTTGCGTTGCAGACGCGCAGAGACCTGGCGAGCCGGGAGCGGCTCTCCGTGGGCAGGTGGCAGGAATAAGGGCCGCAGCGGCAACCTGGCTGCTGATCAATCGCGCGGTTTCTGTTACCCTAAACGGCGTACCTAACGATCGTCAGCCAACTTACCGGGAGACATGAATTCATGGATACGTCCCTGCATACCATCAATACCCTGTTCGAACAGCTGGGCTTGCCCAGCGATTCTGCGGCAATTGACCGGTTTATCGCCGGGCACGCACTTGCGCCGGAGACCAGCCTCTCCGATGCGCCATTCTGG
This sequence comes from uncultured Pseudomonadales bacterium, assembly GCA_947258895.1. The sequence continues at coordinate 729 of CAMYKE010000387.1, forward strand.
ACCCCCAGCCAGGCCGCTTTTCTCTCGGAAGCAATCGCGGATGATTCCGATTGGGCAGAGGTGGTCGATGACCTGGATGCGAGGTTGCGCGCAAACGTTGGCGACTGATGCGGGCTATAGATCCAGCAGGTTGCCGTAGGGCAGAAATTTGTTGGTGGAATGGGCCTTGATCCAGGCGACAAGTTCCCTGTCGGGAAATTTGCCACGCTCTTTGAGTTCACGGCAGAGCCAGATAACCGGCGACCTGTTCTCCGCCTCCCAGCCGGGGAGTTGCATTTCGGCAATGGTGAAAAAGCGCACCAGGCGTTTGAGCTGTTGATCGTCCAGTTCAGGCGCCGCCCGTGCCCATGCGTCCTTGTGTAACCGCATAAGGTGGCGCCAGCCGCTGATTTGCACGGGGCTGAGCGCGGTTTTCAGGTCGCTGCACTCGGGGTCTTCGCCCAGTTCCGCCAGGCTCGCCAGCGTCTCGATGCTGATTTCAAAATCCCGGCTTTTGGTGTCGTCCGGGTTCCATTCGCCTATATCGCTCACCGCGGTACCTCAAAAATAACGTTTTCGGCCGCCCCGTTGCGGGGGCGGTCGCTTTCAGGCGGCTATTCTGTCATCGCCGACGGGCCGAAGCAATGCTTGTCACGGCTGCCGCGGCATCCTGTTGCCAGTTGCAGTGCCTAACCGCCAGATCTCACCGATTCGGCGATCCACTGCTCAGAAACCTTGTCATTACAGTGTGAATTGCCGAATCGGTGAGATATGGCGGCTGTCTAACCTGCCTGCCGTGCGCAGCCAGCCGCTGCGGTTTATTGCCGGTTGGGATGCGCAGCGCGGCAACGAACTGATTCGAAGGGTAGTACGGTCGCGGCAATGGAAGCGGGCTAAAACCAGCTCCTGACAGCGTGCGTCGCCGCCGGGTTGGCGGGGCGGGCGATCAATCCCGATTGGGTAATAGAGACCAGGTATTCGGCATTGTCCTGCATTGGCAGGTAAGTCGCGCTGCCGTAGCGGGCATCGACGAAGGATTCCAGCCACGGAAACTCCTGCACCCTGGACCACACATCGAGTCCCGGTTGCGACGACACCTCGTAGAGGGTGCGAATCGAGTTGCGCTCATGCTCGAGATCGCGGTAGCGGCCGCTGATGCGCTCAAGCTTGTAGTGGCTATCCAGGCCGACGAGGTTGGCGTAGGCGTGCCATTTCAGCAGCCTGGCCTCCAGCCGCCACTCGTCACCCTGGAGGCGAAACTCCCGGGAACTGTTGTCGTCCAGCAGCTGCAGTGTAGCCATGAAATCCTGCTCGCCGCGCTGGTAAAAGCGTAATTTGGCGATCGGTTTCTCGTAGCTGAGCCGCGCGTAGCTGGCGAGATTGATTGCGGTGCCGAGGGTGATGAGCCCGACGATCAGCAGGCAGCCGCCAACGCCGGTGGCGAGCATGCCCCGCATGGGCTGGCGCATCATTCGCAGTAACCCGCGCAGGATCATTGCCAGGCCAAGAATGCCGATGATTGAGGCGACTACGATGAGAGGCATAAGGGTGCTCGCGGGAAGCGTTTGCTGGTAATTGTAGCAGACGCTGCCAGCGCATGCGCCGCGGTAGCGGTTAGCCCGGCGCTACCTGCTGTGGCAGCTTGATGTTGAAGCAGGCGCCCCCCAGATGCGAGTCAGAGAGTTCGATCCGCCCGCCATAGCTGCTGACGATATCGACGGCCACGGCGAGACCGATGCCCTGGCCGGAATGGCGGGTGTCCGCCCGACCACCGCGTTGCAGTACATGGTCACGCTGTTCAACGGGCACGCCGCTACCGTCATCCTCGATGGTGATTTCCAGTTGCGATGAGCCGGTTGCCGTCTGACCCGCGCGGGCGTGAACACTAATCTGCCCGCGGCAGGCCTTGAACGCATTGTCGAGCAGGTTGCCCAACACTTCCAGCAGGTCGCGTTCGTCACCGACGAACACGGATTCCACATCAACCTGGATGGAGAGCTGAACAGTTTTATCCGCATACACCTTTTGCAGGTTGCGCAGCAGTTTGTCGAGCAACGGTCGAAGCGCCACCGGCTGCATCGACAGCGTGTGGTTGGAGCCGCTGGCGCGTTGCAACTGA
>CAMYKE010000388.1 GCA_947258895.1 uncultured Pseudomonadales bacterium
AACCCGGCGACAGGAATGAGTGGTTTGCATACCACAAAGATTTCAGCTGCATCCAGCCAGCAACGGGCGGGCCGCGCCGGTCGGCTCGGACCTGGCAAATGTTATCGACTCTGGTCGGCCGAGCAGCAACAACAACTCGCAGCACAGGGTAGCGCTGAAATTTTGCAGGCCGATCTCGCCCCCCTGGCGCTGCAATTGCTGGACTGGGGCGTGGCTGATCCAGCTGAACTGGTATGGCTCGACCCGCCACCCCGGGGGCACTGGCAACAGGCCTTAAGTCTGCTCGAACTGCTTGGCGCATTGGAGCGGACACAAAATGCCCCTGTGCTCAGCGCTCATGGGCGAGCTATGACCGCGCTGCCGGTGCATCCGAGACTCGCACATCTGCTGTTACGGGGCATCGAATTCAACTTCGCCTGGCCTGCGGCGCTATTAGCCAGCCTGTTATCCGATCGCGATCCATTTACTCAGCCGGATATCGGCGATCGGCTCGACATCCTGCTGGGCGAAACGCCCTGCCCGCCACAACACAAACGTTGGTCAGAGCGGACCCGGCAACTTGCCCGTCAGCTGGAACGCCAGTTAGTCAAACTGGAATTACCAAAGCCCGAGACTCGTTACTTACTTCGAATCAACCAGGTGCCGGGATTGTTACTGGCCTGCGCCTACCCGGACCGAATCGCCCGCAGGCGTCATTCGGGCGGCTACCAACTCGCCAATGGCCGCAGCGCGAGTCTCGTGGGCGAGCATCGCCTGGGCAAAAGCCGCTGGCTGGCGGTCGCGGAAATTAGCGGAATCGCGGGCGGCAGGGGTGACGTGATTCGTTCAGCGGCAGTACTCGACGAGTCACTTTTCGATACGGCCCTGGCAGACCAGGTTGCTGATGAAACCGTCGCGGAGTGGAACAAAAAGTCGAATCGATTTATTGCCGAATCGCAGCTGAAAGTCGGGGCCCTGGTGTTGCGTAAAAATGCCCTGGAGAAAATTCCACTGGATGTCAAAAACGAGGCTTTGATTCGCTACTTACAAGAAGAAGCGCTCAAGCCGTTGCCCTGGCGCACCGAGCATCATCAGTGGTGTGCCCGTGTTTGCCTGCTACGTTCGGTTGATACCGAGTCGGCATGGCCCGACGTCAGCCAGGAAGCACTGCTTGCCACACTCGAAAACTGGCTGGCGCCTTTTCTTGACCCGGTGAGCAAGTTACAGGACTTAAGAAAACTCGATCTGACCCAAATTCTGCAGGCGCAGCTACCCTGGGCTTTGCAACAGCGCCTCAACGCACTTGCACCGGTTCGTCTGAGCGTGCCATCCGGTTCATCGATTGCTATCGATTATCTGCAGTCTCCACCGGTGCTGGCGGTCAAACTGCAGGAAATGTTTGGCAGCGAGCAAACCCCCGCTATAGCGGATGGAAAGGTAGCACTGGTGGTGCACCTGCTATCTCCCGCTGGTAGACCGCTGCAAATTACACAGGATCTGGCCGGTTTCTGGCGCTCCTCTTATCACGACGTCAAAAAGGAAATGAAAGGCCGTTATCCCAAACACCCCTGGCCCGATAATCCACTCATCGCGACCGCTACCCGTAAAACCAGGAAAAAACAGGGTGAAAGTTAACTGGGAAACAGGGGGCAGTAAACCAGGCTCAATGTATTCACAGGCTACCAGGTAGCCTGTTCCCTGTCCGGTTCTATTCCAAAAGCGTACCGCTTGCGCTGTATACCCTATGGCTAGGCTACCTTGAGGGCTTCCATTTGGCTCGCGAGGTACTCGTCGTAGCTACCCTGGAAATTGATCATCTTGCGATCCTTGATTTCTATCACGCGAGTTGCCAGCGAAGAGACGAATTCACGATCATGGCTGACAAAAATCACCGTGCCATCGTATTTGGCGAGCGCCTGGTTGAGCGCTTCGATCGACTCCATGTCGAGGTGATTGGTGGGCTCGTCCAGGATCAGCACGTTCGCTTCCGACATCATCAACTTGACGAACAGGAGTCGGTTTTTCTCGCCGCCCGAGCACACCCTTGCCTTCTTTTTATAATCATCGGCAGTGAACAGCAGGCGCCCGAGCATGCCGCGAACCATCAGGTCGTCGTGTTTGGGCTTGCGCCACTGCGACATCCACTCAAATAGAGTCAGTTCACAATCGAAGTCGCCGCTGCTGTCCTGGGGACAGTAGGCGCGGGATGCGTTTTCCGACCATTTAACTTCGCCCTGGTTGGCGTTGAGTTCACCCATCAGGCAGCGTAGAAAGGTGGTTTTACCGGTGCCGTTTTCGCCGATTACGGCCAACCTGGCGCCTGCTTCCAGAATCAGGTTGCCGTCGCAAAACAGGGTTTCACCTTCGAAGCCGTGAGACAGGTTTTCGAAAACCACTGCCTGACGATGCAGTTTCTTTTCCTGCTGGTAGCTCAGGTAAGGCGTTCTGCGGCTGGATGGCTTGACCTCGTCCAGCTTGATTTTCTCCATCTTCTTGGCGCGCGAACTGGCCTGCTTGGCCTTGGAGGCGTTCGCCGAAAAGCGATCGACAAACTGCTGCAACTCAGCGAGTTCGGTGCTCTTTTTCGCATTCGCGTTTTGCAGCTGTTCACGAATCAGCGATGAAGCCGCCATGAAGTTCTCGTAGTTGCCTGGATAAATGCGCAGCTCTCCATAGTCGATATCGGCCATGTGGGTGCAGACCGAGTTCAGAAAGTGACGATCGTGCGAAATGATGATCATCGTCGACTTGCGCTGGTTCAGGACTGTCTCCAGCCAGCTAATGGTGTGAATATCGAGGTTATTGGTCGGCTCGTCCAGCAACAGGATATCCGGATT
>CAMYKE010000389.1 GCA_947258895.1 uncultured Pseudomonadales bacterium
CACCTTGGCCATCGCCCTCGTTGAGTTTGAATCCGTCGAAGAGGATTTCCCACGCCGTGATGGCAGTCAGGGGCATAGCGGCGGCTTCAGCAAACCCGAGTGATGACGGCTTGCGACCAGTGATGCGTTCATCAACCAGTTGGTACTCGCTATTGCTTCCGGCGCGCGTGATGTCTCCGGCATAGAATACTTCATCGCCCGGACGAAAACTGGTCACCTCAGAGCCAACGGCTTCGACAACACCGGCAGCGTCATAGCCAAGAATGCGATGCGGACCCTCCGGTTCCATGAGTTCTCGCACCTTAACATCGACCGGATTGACAGAGATCCCGCGCACTTGCACGAGAAGATCGCGGGGGCCTGGCTGGGGCTTCTCGAGCTCCAACTCGATCAATGCATTTTTGTCGGTAATTGTACAGGCTTTGGTGTGACCAATGGCTTTCATAACAGTGTTTCCTTATTGGGTAAGTCGCGTTAAGACGGTCTCGATGGTGCGTACCGTCGCTGCGGATTTTTTCGAGTCCAGTGCATCTGCATGAGGCGCGCCAAACCGACCGGAATCGTTGTCGAAATACTGGCCAGATGCATCTGCGAATTCATCGTCCAATGCAGCGCGACAGAGGATGTCCGCCCCGATACCGAGGTCCTTGCCTGCCACGCCAAAGCCTTCTTTCACCATTTTACTGCCAAGCAGGGAGCCGGGGTTGACGGCGATGACAACTGGAGCGTCAGTCCGCATTGCCAACTCGCGTGACCACATTGTGATCGCCAGCTTGCTCTGCGCATAGGCATCCATATCACTCAGCCGGGCCTTTCCGGCCAATGCCTCAAGATCGACCGGTGCCTGGGCGGCAGAGGAAAGATTGATCACTCGTCCCGATGCCCCGAGGAGCGGCAGCAGCCGCTGCGTGAGCCGATACGGCGCGAGCGTGTTGACCACGAAACGCACATCAAGCCCATCACTGGTGACAGGTTCAGCTGTTTTGAGAATCCCCGCATTATTGATGAGGACATCGAGCTTTTGGTGTATTTGCGCTATGGCATCGGCCATCGCGTCCACATCGGACATACGTGACAGGTCAGCCACATAACTTTCGACCTGCCCACTGCCCGGGAGCGCCAGCAACGTTTTTTCCAGCGCTTCCAGTTTTGTCCGATTGCGCCCGTGGAGCAGCACGTGATGACCCTTCGCCGCGAGCCGCTTTGCTGTTTCGAGACCGATGCCGTCGGTCGCGCCGGTGATGAGAATGGTCTTTTGCATAATCGTTGCTCCTTCGTTCAAGAGAAGTCTGCCAGCAGTTCGTCGGCCAGACGTTCCAGGGTCGACTCGATATCCAGTTGGTTGAAGCGCAGGTTCAGTGCGACATGGTTGACGCCGATTTCTTCCAGCGCTTTCAAATGCGCCCTGAGGTGGCGCACCCCCAGCCGGAACCCCAGGTGGATCGGCTGCGGCGGGGTCTCCGGGTCTGCGGTAAGGTCGATATAGAGTGGCTGCATTGCCGGTTTCGCAGGGCCACCCGCGCGCTCGGTCCGCGCTCGCCAGTCGCCAACGATTTTCGCCTGCACTGCGATAATACGCGGATAGGTGATCCAGCCATCCCCGTTACGCGCGATCCAGTCGGGGTTTTGCTGGCTAGAGCCGGTAATGAGCAGCGGCAACTTTCCCGCTGAAGGTTTCGGCAGCATGTCCATTCCACCATCCAGATTGCCGTAGGCATTTTCGAACGCCGGTGATTCTTCACCCATGCGCTCGATATAGTCAACGCCCTCGCGAAACCGGGCGCCTCGATCCTCGAACGGAACGTCAAGTGCGGGGTACTCCTGTGGTCGGTCGCCCGAGGCGACGCCCAGGATGAGTCTGCCGCCGGAAAGCAAATCGGCACTGGCTGCCGCCTTGGCAACATGCGCCGGGTGACGAAGTGGCAGAATGACGCTCGCAACACCCAGGGCAATCCGGCTGGTTTGGCCGGCAAGAAACCCCAGGTAGACGAACGGATCATACAGTTGGCCGGCATCGCCAAATGAAGGGACATTGAACGGTACATCGCGTAACCACACGGCAGAAAATCCGAGCCCTTCCGCCAACTGCACCCGCTCAATGTGTCGGGACATCGTGGGAACCGGATCTTGTGAATAAGACTCCAGCGGCACCACCAGTCCGAGGCTCAATCGGCTCGGCTGAAACACGGCGTTGAACCCCGCGTTAATTGGCTCGAACGCCGGGCTCCTGTTTCCCTCTACCCGAATGTCGTCAGTCCAAATCGCATTTTCGCTCATGAGCTTCTCCTTGTGGAACACCGATTGCACAGCCACAGACTCGCCATTTCCTGTGTTGAATTATGTCTACGCAAGTTCATCCTTCGTTTCGACAAAAAATGCCAGATTGGCTACTACTTTGGTGTGACCACCGGCTAACTCAAAAACATAGTAATATTTTTGAAATAAAAGATAATCAGGCTTGTGGCTAATTTATAATTCGTATATTTTTGATAAATGGACGTCTTATCCTTTCGCTTGTTCCTGCGAGTCGCCGATCTGGGTGGCGTTTCTGCCGCAGCACGCGACCTGTCGCTGTCACCCGCGAGCGCCAGCGCGCGTCTGCACAAACTCGAGGAAACGGTTGGCTTCCGCCTGTTCAACAGGACTACCCGAGCCGTATCCCTGACCACGGATGGAGCGGCTTTTCTACCCTATGTGCAGCAAGCAGTGGAGATACTTGAAGCCGGCCTGGGCGCAACCAATGGCCACGGGGAACAGGCGCAAGGTGTATTGCGCATGACCATGCCCGGCTCCTTCGGCCGCATGCACTCATTATCCGCAACGCAAGCCTGGCCGATAGTAGCCTCGTTGCACGAAAACTGGCTTCCGATCACCGTCTTCTCGTTGCCTCTCCAGCCTATCTTGAGCGCTGTGGAGTTCCCGCTACGCCCGGGGATCTCGCCGAGCATCAATGTGTGGTCTTTGCAGATGGCGACAGGTGGAAGTTTGAAAACGGACAGGCCGTTACCGTCCCGCGTTCCTTCGTTGTCAACGATGGCGAGGCCATGCGCAATATGATCGAAAACGGGATGGGTATCGGCATAAAGTCAGTGTGGAATGCCAGCGCGAGTTTGAAGTCAGGGCTTCTCGTCGAGGTACTTCCAAAGTTCCCGCTGGTCACAGAAGCCGCTCTATGGGCCCTCTATCCAGGTGGCCGGATCGTTGCACCGAAAGTTCGCGCGATGATCGATTTTCTACTCGAACGGTTCCAGCTCGTTCCGCCCTGGGAACGCTAAAAAGGGTATTGACAGTTAACTTGCCGGCTTGGACAGATCCTGCCTGATATCGCCCAAATCGTCTCTTGTGCAATTGGCAGCGCCCACTTCAACACTGCAGGTACTTTCTGTTCCACCAGCTATACCTAATCGAACGGTCGAACATCGTTTCGGCCTGGGGGATTGCGGCGGACGAAACGGATGTCACCTGAGTATTTTCAGCGGCTGTCGCG
>CAMYKE010000390.1 GCA_947258895.1 uncultured Pseudomonadales bacterium
CTGCCGTCGTCGCGTCCGCCTCGCTGGAACTCTACGAGATCACAGGAAAAAAGAAATACCTGGAAGCGGCGGAATGGATGCTCAACGACCTGACTTCAGAACCCTACCTGGCGTCCGGCACCCCGGGGTATGAGGCGATCCTGACGCGGGGATCTCACTCGTACCACAAGCCCCCTGAAGTTGGGACCTTGTTTGGTGATTTCTTCTTCGTCGAGGCAATGTTGCGGTACCTGCGGCTGGAAAATTAAATTTGATGCGCAACTACCGCGTTGCTCTGCGTCTGTCCGCGGCAGTCGCGATGACGCTGCTGCTGGCGTTGGTATGGCGTGTAGAGGACACGATGCTGCTACGTTTGGCACATGTCCAGGGATCTTTCGCCGTTTCGTCAACAGACGCTCGCCACCGTCAGGAATTCGAAAAACTGGCCAACAACAGCCAAGCATAATTAGGTCAATAGCTCGAGAATCACTATGCCAAACTCCCAGCCTCTAACTCTCAATACCTCGATACTTGGAAAAGCCAGTCTGGCTTTTGCTGTTCTCAGTCTCATAGCACTGGTATTTGTAGAAGCGAGTGAGAATCCTCTACTCATTTTCCTGGTAAGCTTTTTCACCGCCCTGGGTGTTAGCCTGATAAAACGCTTGCACCGGGGGGCATACACCTGTTGGATAATTTGCGCCGTTGTATCCGCACTTACCTTTCCTCAATTCTTTACTCACATTGGCGACTTCAGCACCAAAAAGCTAATCGTTCCGCTGCTGCAAATCATTATGTTTGGCATGGGAACGGCCATGAGTCTAAAAGATTTCAAGGGTGTGGTGCTTATGCCAAAGGCGGTGGGCATTGGCCTGGTGTGTCAGCTAACGATTATGCCTGTGGTCGGGTTTAGTATTGCGTACTTTTTCGGTTTTCCGCCGGAAATTGCTGCAGGCATTATCCTGGTAGGCTGCTCACCCAGTGGGCTTGCTTCCAACGTGATGGCCTATATTGCCAAATCGAACCTGGCGCTTTCGGTAACGCTTACTGCAACGGCAACCATGCTCGCACCGATTACCACGCCCTTCTTGATGAAGGTGTTCGCCGGTGAATATATCCCCATCGATTTCTGGGCAATGATGGTCAGCATTACCAAGATCGTGATCCTTCCGATCATAGCGGGCCTTGTATTCAATCACTTCTTTCACGGAAAAGTAGCCTGGCTGGATCGTGCGATGCCGCTCGTTTCCATGTTTGGTATTGGCATAATTATTACGGTGATTACGGCAGCAGGCCGTGAACACTTGCTTGAAATTGGTTTGTTGTTGCTACTGGCCTCGCTTATTCACAATCTCCTGGGATTTTTATTGGGATACAATGCCTGCCGATTATTTGGATTGGACGAGAAGTCTCGCCGTAGTATTGCGTTTGAGGTGGGCATGCAAAACACCGGGTTGGCCTCGGGTATTGCGCTGGAAATGGGGCGCGTTGCGACCCTCGGTCTTGCGCCCTCGGTATTTGGTCCATTGATGAACGTGACCGGCTCCTGTTTAGCCTCCTGGTGGAAGAGTCGGCCAATCAGTGAAGATGAGAATACCGAAAATATCGCCTCGAAACAGAGTGCGTAGGAGACCTTACTATCGACCCATCGATTGCTGAGAATTGATGATGAGTAAACGCTACTAAATCTGCAGGTATTGGAACGCTAAAAGCCCTATACTCAATCCGCTTTGCCCAGCTGGCAACGTGACAACCAATGGGCCTCACGATTATCTGAACGGGGTGCTACAGACGTACGCTTCGCGCATGTCTCCGTAGTAGCATTGCCATGTGAAACATCAACCAGGCGACTGCCTCTTCTCCAGCCGCCGGCAATTCAGCGGGGTGAAGATGTACCTTTGCCATCGTGCAGTTAACCGCCCGTCAATAGAATTATCAACAAGCGTATTTTGACAAACTCCAATACCTACCTGAGAAAGAATCTGGCGCTGGCATGGCCATTGGCACTAAATGTGTTGCTGGTCCAGTCCATGCTCATGATTGACACACTCCTGGTTGCGCCGCTGGGTGAAATTCCGGTTGCAGCCATGGGTATAGCAACCATCATCGTGGCTTTTGCATTGGGAATTGAGCTGGCAATCGGCAACGGTGTGCAGCTGCTCGTGGGCAGGGCGTATGGCTCCAAAAGCCAGGCTGATCTGGCGGTGGCCTACCGGGTCGGTCTCTTCATAAACGTCTCGACAGCGCTGGTTTTCTTCTGTGTGCTTGTCTTTTTTGACTCCGAACTGGTTGGCAGCCTGACCGACGACGTTGAATTGGCAGGGCTGGTCGAGTCCTATCTGGCCATTACCAAATATATCATCCTGTTTACGGCGTATACCCAGGTCTGCACAGCCTTTTACAATGGCCGTGGCAACACCAGGCTTCCGCTGCTGGGCTATTTGATCGAGATACCCACCAACGCTATTCTGAGTTATCTGTTGATATACGGCTATGGTGAATACGGCGGTCTCGGCGTAGTGGGCGCAGCCTGGGGCAGCTTGATTGCGGTAGGTCTACGAACTGCTTATTTCTATGTTGTGTTGAGATACGACAGTGACGTGGATTTAACCTACCCTCAAGAGCGGTCGTTCCGGGTCGAGATTCGGCGGCAGTTTGCAGAAATTTGCCCGATCGCCGCCAATTTTTTTGTTCTCTTTATCGGTGCCTCGGTCTATCAGCTTTTATATGCTCAGCTGGAGTTATTTTCATTTGTAGCCATCACCCTGATCTTTCCCTGGCTCCGTATTGGTACCCAGTTTGTTACCGCGTGGGCACAGGCGTCGGC
>CAMYKE010000391.1 GCA_947258895.1 uncultured Pseudomonadales bacterium
ATCCGCAAACCTCTGGCGGTTAGCGGTGGCTGGCAAAACTAGCAGTTGGGGGTCGCCACTGCCTATCCCCTCCCCGAGCTCTTCACAGGCGTCTTGGATCTCGTTTCCCGGATCTTCGCCGCTTTCCTGCAACCGCTCGGCGGTTTCATTGAGTGACTCGCCGATGCTTTCCGTCGGGGTCTGCATCTGGCCTGAAGTTTAGCGACTACTGCGATTTGCAGGATTGCTCGCAACTCCCCTTCCGCGCATGCCAGCTGAATCGGTATTTTCCGTGAGAGACAGCTTTTCCTGCGGCTCCAGGCGGCACCCACCCGCGCATACGGTGGGGATGGGCTATCGGCAAGGCCCGGCAAAGTGGTCGCTGAGTAGTCGCAGGCAAGGTAAACTTGGCCTGTATGAGGTTTGACGGGACGATGCCGCCGACATCATGGTCGTGGCAATTTAGCCGGTTGATAATTCACAACCCGAATGGAGACGCGCTATGCATGAGCTGGACACCCTGATCGAGGAACTCGAGCAACGTTCGCCGGAAGAAACCGAGTTTCAGCAGGCAGTCGCCGATGTGATGCGGGACGTACTGCCCTTCGTGACAGAGCGGCAACCGCAATACCTGGACGCGGGCATTATTGAGCGGCTGCTGGTGCCGGATCGCATCATCCATTTTCGAGTTACCTGGCAGTCCGGGGATGACGCAATCAACGTGAACAATGGCTGGCGGGTTCAATATAACAACGCGATGGGCCCCTATAAAGGCGGCTTGCGGTTCCATCCCGAGGTAAGCACCGATACTTTCAAGTTTCTCGGTTTTGAACAAACCTTCAAGAGCGCACTCACTGGTTTGCCGATGGGTGGCGCGAAGGGCGGGGCAGATTTTGACCCGAAGGGCAAAAGCGATGCCGACATCATGCGCTTCTGCCATGCCATGATGCTGGAACTGCACAAATACATCGGCCCGGAGCAGGACGTTCCGGCCGGTGATATCGGCGTGGGCGAGCGCGAAATCGGGTACCTGCTCGGCGCTTACCAGCACATTACCGGGAAATTCCATGGCGTGATGACTGGCAAGAACCCGGCGTTTGGCGGGAGTTGCATCCGCAAGGAGGCAACGGGATATGGGTGCGTGTATTTCCTGGAAAACGTGCTCGCCGACCTTGATGAGGCGTTGCAGGGCAAACGATGCGCATTGTCCGGCGCTGGCAATGTGGCATTGTACACGGCGAGCAAGCTTGTCGAGCAGGAGGCCCGGGTAGTAACCCTGTCCGACAGTAAGGGTTATCTGCTCTGCGAGGACGGGTTCAGCGCTGATCAGTTGGAAAGCATTCGAGCCATCAAGGAAGACCAGGGTGGCGCATTATCCGATTTCAGCGCTGACGAGGTGCATTATCACGAAGGTAGCAAACCCTGGCGGGAGCCCTGTGATATCGCGATACCCTGCGCGACCCAGAACGAGCTAGAGGAAAGCGATGCCAAATCCCTGGTCGACGGCGGTGCCCGGCTGGTCTGCGAGGCGGCCAACATGCCGCTAACAGCTGCCGCACTGGAGTACCTGCAGCAACAGCAGGTGACCATTATTCCCGGCAAGGCCGCCAATGCCGGCGGTGTGGCGGTGTCCGGGCTGGAGCAGGCGCAGAACGCCCAGCGCATTTTCTGGGATGCAGAGCGGGTAAACCGTTGTCTGAAAGAGACCATGGCCGATATCCACGAGCTGTGCATTGAGTACGGCAAGGAGGACGGGCGCATCAACTATGTGAAAGGCGCAAATGTTGGCGGATTTATGCGGGTAGCCGCAGCGATGAAAGCCTACGGCGCCATTTAATCGAGTTATCCGTTTGCGCTTGCCGCGGCGAAACTGGAGCGCTGAGGCTGGCCTCCAGGGGAGGCCGGGGGAGGCCGCGCAGTTACAGATACGGTTGGCGGTCGAGATCGCGGGTGAGGCGGTCGAGATCGCGGGTGAGGCGGTCGAGATCGCGCTTCAGGTCGGCCCAGGCTTCCTGGGTAATGCCCCGGTCGTTGAGCATGCGCGTGTAATCCACTTCCTCCAGCCGCAGGGCGACGCGCCCCAAGTCCCGCTTCTGGGTTTTTTCCAAGCAGTCGGGGCACTGCAGCCTGAGCTTGCTCAGCTCGTCCCAAGTGGCGTTGCCACGCTGGCCCTGCAGTTGCTCCAGTTCCTCGCAGACGGCCTTGCCTGCCAGCGCCGCCCAATGCTGCTGCGGGTAACTTTTCAATTCCTGTACCGTGTGTTGCGGTCAACAGCTCGATGCGATTGGCGATCCGCTGTGCAAGGGGCCGGGGCCAGGCAACGTGTATACAGGGCCACCGCAATGCGAAACGCCGGGCCGAATTGCAGTGCCTTCTGCACCGCCAGCTGGTAGCCACACACGTCAGTGCTCTTGAGGGCGTACAACAGGTTATCGACCCGGGCCAGCAGCAGGCGGGTAATGCCGGCAGAAACCAGGTCCTTGGCAAACTGCGACATCAGCGGCAGTGTGCCGCAGAGTGCCAGAGCCCGTGCGCCGAGGGCAGCGGCGACCAGCACGCCGAGATTGATGATATCCCGGAGGTCGATATCGATCAGTAGTTTGTTGACCAAGAGACCGACCAGGAAAAAGACTAGCCGCCATATCTCACCGATTCGGCGATCCAATGCCCAGAAGCCTTGTCAGTACAGTGCGAATTGCCTATTTGGATTCTCGCCGAGAGATTGCACGCTGTACGGAATTTTTCTCCTGCGGCTATAGCGACGGCTATCCCCTTCGTCGGAAAATCCCGTACAACGCACAATCTCTCGGCGATAATTCCA
>CAMYKE010000392.1 GCA_947258895.1 uncultured Pseudomonadales bacterium
TGGCAAACCTGAGCATTACCTGCTCCGGATCCTGCCCGACCTGAATTTGCCTGATCGCCTTGGCCAGTTCCACATCCCGCAGCAGCCCGACCTGTTGACGATATGCGACCAGCGTTTCCACCGCGTCGAGGGCACGCAGTTCATGGATATACCTGCTAGCCCCCTGTTCAATCAGGCTCTCCGCCTCGGCCGCGGCGCCCTGGCGAGATTTCATATTTTCATCGACAACCTTGGCCAGGTCATCCACTGAAAACAGGTAGACATCGGCCAACTCGGCTACTTCCGGCTCGATATCGCGCGGCACCGCGATGTCGACCATGTACATCGGTCGGTGCCGCCGGCGCTTCAAGGCCCGCTCGACCGCGCCCTTACCCAGGATAGGCAGCTGGCTTGCGGTGGAGGCGATCACAATATCGGCATCCACCAGCCGTTCCGGCACATCGGACAATAACACCGCGTGCGCATCGAAGCGCTCAGCCAGTTCTTCCGCTCGCTGCAGCGTGCGATTGGCCACCACCATAGTACGCACCCCGCTCTGGTGCAGGTGCTGTGCCACCAGGTCGATCGTCCGGCCGGCGCCGATCAGCAACGCACTGGTTCTCTTCAGGTCGGAGAATATGTGTTGCGCCAGGCTTACGGCCGCATAGGCCACCGACACCGGATTTTCACCGATCGAGGTCTCGGATCGCACCTGCTTTGCCACGGCAAACGTGGTCTGGAACAACTTATCCAGTTGCGGACCGACCGTTGCCGCATCCCGCGCCACCGCATAGGCGGATTTCACCTGTCCCAGGATCTGCGGTTCGCCGAGCACCATGGAATCCATGCCGCTGGCAACTCGCATCACGTGCTTTACCGCGTCATCGGCCCAGTGCGCGTAGCTGCACTTTTCCAGTTCCTCCGCCGCCAGCCCATGATGTTGCCCGAGCCAGTCAAGCACCGCGCGACTGCCGTCCAGTTCGGCGACACAATACAGCTCGGTCCGGTTACAGGTAGACAGGATGGCCAACTCCTCGATCGCCAGCGTTGCCCGCGCCTGTTGCAGCGCCTGGCTCATTTGCTCGGGCGCAAACGCTACCTGTTCGCGTACTTCTACGGGGGCGGTCTTGTGGTTGATACCTAGGGCTAACAGCGGCACGTGAATCCTGGAGGTTCGGACAAAAGCGAAATTATATCGAAACGCATGGCGCGGACGCTACGTATATAAAGTATTTGTGTCCTGGACGGCCATCCACACAGGCAACGGCCCCTGGTACCTGCCACCAATACTCGTGGTGAGAGGATACCACCCGGCACGCGCCATTACAGAATTTGCCAACCACGACAGTAATTACATAAAGACTCTGGAATTTACTGTGCAACCACTTTAGTATCCGCTTTCTACGGCGACGCGCAACCGCCCGTCGCGGCTCTACAGAACCCGAATTGGCAACGTCAACACCCGCTATCGGGACTACGCAGGCGATCCAGGTGCAGACACAGTCCCCTCCCTCCCCACCACGATATTGGCCCGGTCTGCTAATCGTGCTGGCCTGTGTCACGCTGCACGGCTGTGCCAGCCTGATGGGCTCGGCTACCCGCAGCCTGGCTGACAACCTGTCCAACGCCGTCCTGAATAGCAATGACCCGGCTACCGTCGCCCAGGGGTTACCGGCGTACCTGCTATTGCTCGATGGCTTACTGGCCGACGATCGCGATAACGCAGCAATGCTGCGCGCCGCTGCGGAGCTAAACAGCGCGTACGCGGGCGTGTTCGCGCGGGAACCGGGGCAGGCCGCATTGCTCTCCGACAAGGCGCTCGACTACGCGAGCCGGGCCGCGTGCCTGAACAATAAATCAGCCTGCGATCTCGAAACCCTGGATTTCAGCGAATATGAGGCCCGCGTCGCCAGCCTTGGCGACAAGGATATTGACTCCCTGTACACGCTGGGATCGACCTGGACCGGCTGGATAGAAGCCCATTCCGATGATTGGAACGCCATCGCCCAGATTGATCGCGCAAAATTACTGTTGCAGCGGGTAGTAAGCCTCGATGACGGCTATAATGAAGGCTTCGCGCATATTTACCTGGGCAGCCTGGCAACCCTGTTGCCACCAGCGCTCGGCGGCAAACCTGAAATCGGCAAGTATCATTTCGAGCGGGCAATCGAAATATCGGGCGGCAACAACCTGATGGCACAGGTAAACTACGCGCAACGCTACGCGCGCCTGTTGTTCGAACGCGAACTGCACGACCGGTTGCTGCAACAGGTGCTGGCGGCCGAACCGAAGATCGACGGCCTGACGTTGAGTAACACCCTTGCCAGGCAACAGGCAAAAGAATTATTGAGTAGCGCCGACGAATACTTTTAGGCGACCGCAATACGCCTGAAGCGGGCTACCCGGCGCGAAACACGGCGTATACCGACTGGCGCGCCGCCAACAGATTAAAAACAGAGGAACGCACATTGAATTTCCTGAGAAAACTCGCCGCACTCCTCGTGATCGCATCCATCGCCGGCGCTGCCCAGGGTGCGGTACTGAAACTCGCGACTTTGGCCCCCAACGGTTCGGACTTTATGCAGCGCATGCGCAGCGCCGGCCAGGAGATTGCAACGCAGACCGACAACCGGGTAAAACTCAAGTTTTATCCAGGCGGCGTGATGGGCGACCATAAAACCGTCCTGCGCAAGATGCGAATCGGGCAATTGCATGGTGGCACCTTCACCAGCGCCGCGCTAGCCAAATACTATACCGACGGCCAGGTGTATAGCTTGCCGCTTAAATTCCACTCCTTCGCGGAGGTCGACTATGTGCGGGC
>CAMYKE010000393.1 GCA_947258895.1 uncultured Pseudomonadales bacterium
CCGGTAGCTGGCAGGCCGGTTTATAAAGCGCGCCAAACCCTGATACGAACTCACTTCACCGGGGGGTATCTTCAACAGGGCCTGCCAGACCTTGACCTGGAAATTGGTACCCTGCACCCGCAGCCGCTGGCGTCCTGGCTCGGCGCTAAATATCGCTGTCGCGGTCGCGGCAAGCCCCGCGCTATTTTCTCGCACGTTTGCAGCCGGCCATTGCTGGCGGAGCTGCGCCTTTTCGGCCTCGGCCTCACCCCCGGTGAACGTTAGCCTGCAGATACCGCGCTCGGTTCGGGCAATGAATATTGGACCAAAAGGGCTGTCTCGTAACGCCCACTCAATTTCCAGACCGGCTCCCCCCGCTTTGTACTGGCCGGGCGTAACGCCGTCCAGCACCACAAAGTGGTCGTGTAGCCGGCCAGGGCCGCTGAGGCCCACCCGATAGGCCGCATCCAGCACGGACAGGTCGCGATCCAGCATCTGCTTTGCATAGTCCAGTGTAACCAGTTGCAGGAATTGCTTGGGGCTGACCCCGGCCCAGCGACGGAACAGCCGCTGGGTGTGGAACTTGCTAAGCCCAAGATGCGCCGCCAGTTCATCCAGACCGGGTTGCCGCGCGGCCTGCTGGTCAAGAAAAGCGATCGCGTCAGCAATTCTGTGATAGTCGGAACAATTGGCAGGTGGGACCATAATAACGCCATGGTACCTGCGCCAGGCGACTTTAAACACCCGAATGTTGCTACGCTGCGTGCCGGATGGCAACGCACGCAGAAAATCGACAGGGCAGCCCGCATCCATCACCGATACAGCGTCAAACCAAAGTTAACGCTGTGAATGCAGGCAATTACTTGAAACCAGCGTTTTACAACCTGTCAGATTCGCTTTGACACACTGGTATGGTACTCAAAGCCTTTATACTGGATGATAGTAAGGTGCCGGGCAGGAGGAGGTTGGTTGGCGCGCAGCTCATCACACTTTTCACTACGAGAACCGCATACCTCTAGCGACGGCTATGGATTGCCCGCCTTTCGTGCGATCTGCGCACCGACCGACTCGCCATCTTATACGCCAATCGGTGAGATATGGCGGCTAGGGTCCCGCCTGCTCCTGCGTACCAAAACCCAACACCGGAGGCGGGCATTGGTGCTTCATTAATGCCACTACCTGCTCCTGGAGTTCGGGGCTGCCGTGAATGTGTGGGTATTTTGCTTTCAAATCGTTATAGCAGTTCATGGCACGATCCTGGAGGCCCGCGAAGTCGCCCTCCAGTTTCAGCATATCCGAGTAGTCACCCGACACCATTGCCTGATGCAACAAACCCTTGAGCTGCTCCATTTTTGCATAGGGCTCCTGAGCGCAGCTACAGGCATCTTTTGCCGCCGACTCCGGTGCCTCTGCTCGCACCCCGTTATGTGCAAACGCCAGTCCCACGAGTATGCTGTACCAAATCGCTTTCACACTACTTTTCCAATCGCCATGCCCTGTTGCCTTGGGGAATTTATTCAACGCTACCTTTTTCAACAGCCCGCTAATCTGGCTCGTCCTCCTCCAGGGCAATCTCAAGGCGCACCGTCAAAACGATTACACCGTGCCGGGAGTCTTCGGGCTCTTCTCGACGCCATAAATAAACCGGTTCAATCTCCGCAAACAACCATGGTCGTGCAAAATTCATCCGGTACAACATCCCTACCCCAAAACTGGTCGTCAGTTCATTGGGTCGAGTCTCGCCGTTGACAAAAGTATAATAGGATATCGCCTCATCATGCTGCAGTCGGCGTCGAATGGATAGCTTGGAGCCCCATTCCACACCCTCGGTCTCTTCCGACCACTTGACCCGGTTCGCCAGACCTACCAAGCGGTTGTTGCTCATGGCGCGCTCGACATCAAAACGGGTCACACTGCCAAAGCCCTCACCCGCGCGGATAAAAATTTCCTCGGAATAACGCGTCAGGTATTTTTGATAAAGCGGTAACTCATAGCGATACCGGACGCTGGCCTTGGGCTCAAAACCGGAACGCACGCCCAGATTGAAATCCAGGCGGGAATCAGGCTTGTCGCGCAAGTTATACTGAATTGCGACACTGTTGTCGTCCTGGTTGTCACGCGCCAGGTTATCAATCTCCTGGGTATCGGAGTCGTTGTTCAGGTCCTCATCGGTGCGTCCCACTGCACTTCACCCCGGAGACGCAGAGATGAATGTGCAGCCTCGAGATCAGTGCGGCGCACCCCGAAAAATTTGTCCATCCACACAGCGAGTTCATCCGCCTTGTTCGACACATAGCGGTGACGCGCGTCGATCCAGTTTGGCTTTTTGTTCCCCGACTCATCAGCGGCCCCGCAGCCTGCATCGTCGAAACACAGGCTCGCCGGCGCATCGGGAACGGGGATTTCCTCACTTTGGGCGGTCTTTTCTTGGGCGGTATTTTCGGGCTGTCCGGAGGCAGTCGGCTCGTCGGTTGCGGCCTCAATGTCAGCACATTCCGGAGCGCCCGGGCAGCCGCTGGTCGCTTCTTCGGTATCTTTGCTGATAGCGGTTTCATCACCATGAACGACGCCCTGACAAAACAGGCCTGCCGCAACCAATAGCGTCACTAGATACAGTTCTGGACCGCGCCCTTTACTCATAAATACATTACGGGATTGTAGTACTGAGCGCCGCCAGCGACCCCATACCAATAAATGTAGCGTCTTTTATAGTTAAGCATTACCTGTAGATAATTGCCACCCCATTTGGTACGCGATCCGCGGTCCCAGCGAATACACCCTGTGTCAGCCGGGAGTAAGGCCCGAGTGCCGCAACAGGGCATCGATTTGCGGCTCCCTGCCACGAAACGCGGTAAACAATTTTAGTGGCTCCTCGCTACCGCCTTTCTCGAGAATCTCCTCCAGAAACGCACGCCCGGTCTCCGCATTAAATATGCCTTCCTCTTCAAAGCGCGAAAATGCATCCGCAGACAGCACTTCGGCCCATTTATAGCTGTAATACCCCGCCGCATAACCACCCACGAAAATATGCGTAAAACCATGCTGGAAGCGATTATTGGGGGCAACGGGCACCACGGATACCTCACTGCGGACGGCATCCAAAACCGCCTGCACATCCTGTGGTTTGCCGCCGGGAAGCTGCAGGTGAACACGCATATCGAACAGTGAAAATTCCAGCTGTCGCATTAACTGCATGGCCGCCTGAAAATTCCGCGCGGCGAGCATCTTGCCCAGCAATGATTCCGGCAGCGTCTCGCCAGTCTGGTGATGACGGGAGATCAGGGCCAGACCCTGCTTTTCCCAGCACCAGTTCTCCATAAACTGACTGGGTAACTCCACCGCGTCCCACGCTACCCCGCGAATGCCCGCCACACCAGCGTAGTCGACCCGGGTCAACAGGTGATGCAGGCCGTGGCCGAATTCATGGAACAGTGTGGTTACTTCATTGTGTGTTAACAATGCCGGTGTTTCGCCTACCGGACCATTGAAGTTGCAGGTCAGGTACGCCACCGGCAGCTGCACTGTGCCATCGGGCAGCTTGCGCCGGATGCGGCATTCATCCATCCAGGCGCCGCCGCGCTTGTTTTCCCGCGCGTACAGGTCCAGATAGAACCTTCCTATCAGATTGCCGGCCCGACTTACCTCAAAAAAACGTACCTCCGGGTGCCAGCTGTCCACACCCTCGACCGGCTTGACCTCAATGCCATACAGCCGGCGAACAATCTCGAACATGCCGGAAATGACATGATCTGCCGGGAAATAGGGCCGGAGCTCCTCCTGTGAAACCGCGTATTTTTGCTGCCGCAACCGCTCGCTGTAGAAGCTCACATCCCAGGGCTGCAATTGCTCCACACCGTAGTGCTCGAGTGCGAACGCCTGCAATTCCGCAAACTCCTGCAACGCCTGGGGCCGCGCACGTTCGGCGAGACCGGTCAGGAATTCCAGCACCTGTGCCGACGTCTCCGCCATCTTGGTTGCCAGTGAATACTCGGCATAACTGGGATACTCCAGCAGAACGGCCAGTTCATGGCGCAATGCCAGGATATCCGTGATCAATGCGCTGTTGTCCCAGCGACCCGCGTTCGGGCCGCATTCGGAGGCCCGCGTCACATACGCCTCGTAGACAGCTTCACGCAACTGCGCGTTTTCACAGTACGTAATGATCGGAAAGTAGGAGGGAAACTCCAGGGTCACCAGGTAACCATCCAGGTTCTTCGCCTGCGCCGCCTGCCGCAACGCGGCAAGGGCCGAGTCCGGCACCCCGGCCAGCTCGTCCTTCGCAGTCACGAGGCGCGTCCAGCCTTGGGTAGCATCGAGCACGTTTTCAGAAAACTTGCTGGTTAATTCAGCCAACTGCTGCTTAATTTCGCGAAAACGCTCTTTTTTGCCTTCATCCAGCGCAATGCCCGCAAGCCGAAAATCGCGCAGCATATTGCTGATAACCTTGCGCTGTGCCGCGTCGAGTTGCTGGCTCTCCTGGGCCTCTGCCAATGCCTGGAAAGCGCTGTACAGTGCTTCGCTCTGGCCCAGTTCCACCCAGTATTCGGTCAGCAGGGGCAATGCGGCGTTGTAGGCTTCGCGGAGCTGATCGCTGTTTCGCACTGCGTTCAGATGGCCGACCGGGGACCATGCCTGATCGAGCCGGTCGTTCAGCTCATCCAGTGGTGCCACCAGGGACTCCCAGCTTGGCGCCTGCGCAACCAGTGCCGCAATCGCCGTCCGATTGTCGGCAATGATGCTGGTAATAGCGGGCTCAACCTGGTCCGGTGTCAGCTTGCTGAATGGCGGTACAGTGATTTCCTTTCGCAAAAACACGTGCACCATTTGCATTAACCGTGCTCCAGCCATACCAGCGGATTTTTCCTTCCTGGACTAGTTCCTCCAGTACATCG
>CAMYKE010000394.1 GCA_947258895.1 uncultured Pseudomonadales bacterium
GGCTCAGTTTGATCTCAAACATCTTTACCGCGTCGTGCGCGGCCACTTCCCTGAGCTTGTCTTCATCGAAGCCGCCCTCGGGTTTGCGCACCCCGAACTTGGCGGTACCGATCTGGAACACGATGTCGGCGCCACCCTCGAGGTGATACGGTGACAACCCGCCCTCGCCGGTATTCATCCACACGCCGGCTTTTTTGGCGCCCATGGACAGCGCGCGCACCGCGGGAATGGATATCGCGCCATAGCTCATCCCGGAAATATTGTAGAGGGAACTGGTGGTATAGGGGTGACGGCAGTCGGGTCCAATGGTGATCGCGGACGGCTCTACCGCATCGGCGTCGAGGGTGGGAAACGGGCAATTGGCGAAGATCGTTGTTCCCGGCACGCGTAAATCCCGGGTTGAACCAAATGCCACGGTGCTGTCCACGTTCTTGGCCGCCCGGTAGCACCAGGATCGCTCCGCGCGGTTGAAAGGCAACTCCTCCCGATCCAGGGCAAAGAAGTACTGACGGAAAAACTCGCCGATATGCTCGAACAGGTAACGAAACCGCGCCAGTACCGGAAAGTTGCGGCGAAGCGTGCTCTTCTCCTGGGTTCGGTCTACAACATAGGCCCAGCACAACCATAAAATGGCCAGGCCGACGGCAACTACGAACAGGTACGTCAGTACCTCGAGTATATCCAACGCATAGGACTGGATTTCTTCCATTGCATGTTCCCTCCTGATGGTAGCGGCCAGAGGCGCCGGCGGCGCGGTGGCCAATTGCGCGAATCACAGCTCGCCGCTAGCCTGCGGTCGAGATTAGGTATTCGTAGCGAGTGAAAATTCGGTTTGGGGTAAATTTTGAACTCTTTTGATGCGAACCGTCAGTTTGCGTAACAAAAAAGAGTAGAAAAAATGTCCCCATTCCATTCAAGAGCGGCTTTTCCGCAGTAGTTGCATCCCAAGTCCGACAAACTCCTTGCCTTCGACAACTCGCTGGCCGGCGAGTTTACCCGGCTCGGCCAGCAAACGCCCACTACACACGAATTTCTTCCGTGCCGGGTAGCGAGCGCAATTTTGCCTGTCAGGCTTCGCGGCACAGCCGCAGCCAAACATAGCCACTGGCGCCCGCGACTGCCGATGCAAACAGAATCGCGGCCTTTGCGAGTACCAGTTCCTCGCCCTCGCCAAAACTCAGGTCGGCAATAAAGATCGACATGGTAAATCCCATTCCGCCGAGCAGACCCAACCCTACCACATGCCGCATCGCGGTGCCGTCGGGCAACCTGCCCCACCCCAGACGCAGGACAATCCAGGCAAACAGCCCGATACCGATGCCCTTGCCGAACACCAGTCCGAACGCAATACCCCAGCTGAGCGGGCTGGCGATCAGCCGGGCCCCGAGTTCAAAATCGAGCGTAATGGCAGCGTTGGCCAGGGCGAACAAAGGCAATACCAGCAGCAATACCGGGCGTTCCAGAGAATAGGTCCAGCGTTGCAATGGAGTGGTCGCAAGTTCGGCGGCCTGCTTGACCGCCTCCACGGCCTCATGCTGCTGCGAATCAGCCAGGATTGGACCGTCCTGTTCCTGCCGCTCGTGCAGGTTTTCAAGATGTCCCGTCAGGCGCCGGGTACGCTCCACAAACCAGCTGCGCCCGCGTTTGGGTCGCGCCGGCACCGTGGCAGCGACCAACACTCCGGCCACGGTGCCGTGAATGCCCGTGTTCAGCAGGCATATCCACAGCAGGATGCCCGCTACCAGATACAGCAGAATATGCCGCAGACCAAGCACATTGCAGGCAACGAGGAGCCCGACACAGGCCGCGCTGGCGGCGAAGTAGCCGAAATTCAGGCTCTCGGTGTAGAACAGTGCGATCACCATAATCGCGCCCAGGTCATCGATAATTGCGTAGGCAACCAGGAACGCCTTCAAACCCTGGTTAACCCTGCTTCCCAGTAGCATCAATACCCCCAGCGCAAAGGCCGAGTCGGTCGCCATCGGGATACCCCAGCCCCGCACCGAATCCTGGTTGACGTTGAAGGAGAAATAAATCAGGGCGGGAACCAGCATGCCGCCAAGTGCGGCGGCCAGCACCGGACCCGCACGCCGATCATCACGCAGCTCGCCCACCAGCAGCTCGCGCTTGATTTCAAGGCCAAGCACGAGAAAGAACAGCGCCATCAGGCCATCATTGATAATGTGCTGCAACGTAACGCCAACACTGGCACGCCCGAACTCAATGCCAATCGGCGTGTGCAGCAGCTTGAGGTAATCATGCGCCAGCGGAGAGTTCGCCAACGCCAGTGCCAACAGGGTTGCAGCAAACAGGAAGACACTGGATACCGTTTCATCGTTAACCAGTTTCTGGAAGGGCGAAACCAGTGTTTCAACTTTCTTTTCGAGTGTATTGCGCAATGCGTTCCCTTGCCAGGCGATGATCCTCCCCTGGGGTAATAAAACTGTATGAGCAAGCACAGCAGGGCTGCCATCCCGAAGCCAACAGCTGAAAACACCGGGCGCCCTTATTATACCGAGACCGCGCGCAATGTAGAGTTCCTGTGCCGGATTTAGGAATTATTAGCGCTGCCAACCCGAATTTGCTACCGGGAATGAATTGGATTGACTGCCCGCCGTGAAAACACTATCCTGCTCGCCACGCTAGTCGTGATCCTCGGACAGATGGGTCCTCGGCATTTACCGCCTGGCGCACGTGGTGCTTCTGGGATTCCTCGGGTGGAGATTATGGGAACTGGTGGAGAGTCCTTTATTCGGGAAGTAAGCGGACGGAGCCGTCCTCGCCG
>CAMYKE010000395.1 GCA_947258895.1 uncultured Pseudomonadales bacterium
TGGCCGGGCAACTTACCCTCTTCCTGGAGCCGCTCGCCCTGCTCGCCCTGCGGCTGGCCGGGGCGAAGGTGTTCCTGGCTTCCGGGCTGACCAAGTGGTCGGGGTTCCTGCAGTTCAACACCGAAAAGTATGACCTGTTCCTGTATGAATTCTTCTGCCCCGACCCGGTGCGCCCCGGGGCGCTGCTGCTGTGTGATCCCGACACCCTGGAATACGCGGATGATTCCCTTACCGTCAGCCTGGTGGAGACCCTGGCGGTCAGCGCGGGAATCATGGAAGTCGTTCTTCCAGTGCTGCTGATTGCCGGACTGTTCACCCGGTTCGCCGCTATCGGCCTGCTGGTCATGACGCTCTTCATCCAGCTCGCGGTATTCCCCAGCTGGAGCCACTGGTGGAACCCCGCCGTGTGGTGGGCGGTGGTCATGTTCACACTTCTGGCGCGCGGACCGGGACTGTTTTCCCTCGACCGGTTGTTCAGGCTGGACGCGGGAAAGCTCAGCCCGCCGGCACGCGACTGAGCACCGTGGGGGCGCGCGGGTGCGATCTACCCGGGAGCCCGATCATAACGTCTTCAGGTATTCCAACAGCGCCTCGCGCTCGCTGCGGGTCAGCGCATCGCCGAAGGTATGTCCCTGGTTGGAGTAACCCCTGAGGGTAGTGTCGTATATGCGTTTGCGTTGCTCCGGGTCGGGGGTGGCAGCTTTGCCATGGCTCAGCTCGGTGTAGCGCCAGCCCAGCGCCCGCTGGTCGTAGTCGGTCGATTTGAAAGAACGGGTCCAGTACGTCGGCCGTCCCGGGCTGTTGAGCAATACCTCGATGGTCGGCACCGAACCGTTATGCAAATACGGCGCGGTCGCCCAGACCCCGTCCAGTGGTGGCGCGTAATAGCCCGGTGCGGGTGCGGCGCGGGCAAGCTCTCCGTAAAATGATGCATTGAACCAGCCGAGGAAGCGTTTTCCCTCTTCCATTGAGTAACGGGCGATTTCCGGGTCGGTGCCGATCTGTTCCAGAGCAATGATCAGGTTGGGATACATCCAGTCCTCGCCGTAAGTGCCGTGGCAAGCCGAGCACTGGCGCTCGAACACCGTGCGGCCCGTGGCGGCCAGTTTCCGGTCGATGGCAAAGGGGTACTCCGGCGCTTCCATAGAGGCGATAAAGGCGCGGATATCCGGGGCGTACTGGTCGATTTTTTTTGCATCCGCCACCAGGGTGGTACGCTCACGGGCATTGGCTGCTCAGGCGGCGGCTCCAGCAACGGCTCCCGGGACCAGGCCAGGGTTTTGGGATCACGGTGCGCCATCAGTGCAAAGGTCAGGTTAGTGGCCGGGTTGACGCCGACGGTGTCGGTCATAACGTAGGGGGCGACCGCAGCCACGCGATCTGCCCACCGCACCCATTCGGCCGTTGCCGCATCACCCTCGACGTAGGCGCCAACACTTTCGGCAGCGAGTATTGGATCCGTCGTATAATCACGCGTCTCGTCGCCAAGTCCGACGATCAATTTGCCATTGAAATAGGCGGCGTGACAAAGCAGGCAATTGTTGCTGATCAGCTCGACGCCGGTGGTACTGGTGTGGGCAGTCAGCGCGTAGGGCAGTTCGGCGTTGCGCCCGGTTCGCCCGGGCAGGAGTGCGTCGCTGCCCGGTGCCGGAGCATTACGCCGATACGCCCCGTAGGGGACGCCGCAGCTTACGTAGGCCCGGTTTACCAGCGCCGCGTATCCCGCTTGCGGATCCCCTTGCCGCTGTGACTCGGCGGGCACTTCCCCTACTTCGGCAGGAATTACCGACGTCCGGGCATCCCGGTCCGCGCAACCTCCGAGCAGCAGCACAACCCACACCAAACGAATTCCCAACAATGAGCTTTGCTTCATGTCTTGTCTTTACCTTTGCCCTCACCCGAATACCCGCTCAGTTCCACATGGCCGTTCCCGCCGCTGCTGCCGGAGATGGCCACAGTGCCGCTCCAGTAGCGTAGTGCGGCATTTATCTCCTGATTCGCAAGGTAGGGAGTCAGGGTGATATCGAGGCCCTCGCGGGGAAGCCGCAAGCGCCATGCGGATGGATAACGCGTTCCATCCAGGGGGCTGGCCCACTGGTCGGTCGCATGCAGTTCCAGCTCCCGCCGGCCGAGTCGATAAAACGAGCCATCCCGATTGATTAACAGGCCGTTATGGGTGGGAACGCCGCTACCGTCGCGGCGGTGAAGTTGCAAGATCAGTAATTCACGGCCGTCGTCCAGTTGTAATACGAAACGGTTCAGAGCAATTTGTCCCCGGGACACGGGCACCTGTCCCCAGGACCGGTCGAGAGAGGCCGAGCCACGCACGGCA
Source organism: uncultured Pseudomonadales bacterium (assembly GCA_947258895.1). Next base: position 2,333 of record CAMYKE010000395.1, read on the forward strand.
AAGGTTTCGTCACCGATGTTGATTTCCCCCTCGGCGCGCAAGCGCGTTGCCAGATAGAACCGGAACAGCGGCTGCGCGTCACCTGGCACCCGGTCACCGTTCGGTATCACCAGGGGTTTCACCGCTGCGAGGTCCAGATCCAGATCGATTTCGCCGTCCGCGGCGCGCAGTCGAAAGCCGGGGCGTGCGGCGTTACCGGAGTGTAGCTGCGCCGACCAGTTCTCCAGCCAGACTCGGACCGGCGCGGTCTGTGCACCGCTGAGGCCCAGTGCGGCCCGGCTGAAGCGCTCGGTGCCGTGAAAACGACCTGCTTCGATATCGGTGAGCGCAAAATACGCGCGATAGATCTGGTTGGTCGCCCAGTCCGAAGTACGTTGGGGCGGATCCGGGGTCAGGGCCAGGCGAAAAAACATGAGCTGGAAGCCAAAACGCCGCCCCTGATTGTTCTCGACCAAGCCGGTGAAATACCAGTATTCTGTGCGAGTTTCGGGATGTACGCCGTGGTCGGCGGGAAACTGCAGACGTCGCGCAGAATCGACAGCGGCAAATTCGGTCGCATCATCCGCTTGTAACAACGCGAGTACTGCTTCGGGGCGAGAGGGCGCTGGCCCTGTCGAATCTTTCAACCAAAGTGTTGTTGTCACTGCCACCGCCACAACGAGCAGCGCCAGCGTTGGCAGTAGTTTCTTCACAAATCGTGATCTTGTTCAAACCTGAACACTGGCGCTTCAGCCGTAGCTATATGCACCTGCGCCAGCAACCGGTTTGCTACGCTCCAGGATGGCACGGGACACCTCCGCTAATGTAATGACTTTCCAGACGCCGCCTTCGAGCAGACAAGCGGGTCGTTGCCGTGGGAGCGGTTTCACGCCGCCCCACGCATAATAACAGCGTACAGAGTATCTATCAGTAGAACTAATAATAACCATGATAGTTCCTTCATGGCGGTCGCCGGGCGGTCTCGGGCAAGGAAGGATAACCACCTTCCCAGCCGGCAGCGCGAGCCAATTCAACGTCGGCCGCTCCGCCGCCCGGAGGGTGGAAAGTTCATTTGGAATGCGTTTGCCGCCGTTTGCTAGCCCGTGCTGTGAAGCCGATCTGAGCATTCACTCGACAATGGGATCGCGCCTGGTATTGGAGGGTAGCGATAGAGATCGCCCGGTCTGGATGTGCGGCGCCCGGGATGCAGCTGTACCTTTGGCCCGACGCGGGGCAGGTCAGTACCGAAACGTCGCCTGCGCCAGCAATTCCCCTTCGCCGCTGCGCAGTTCGACAAGCCAGTCGCCCTGCATGTTCCGATTCAGATATTTACTCGAGTAACTGCGCCAGTGATCGGACCGCACTCCGATCTCGACCCGCGCCACCTCCTTGTGATCATGCAGCCAGCGGTACTGCAGGAACTGGTCCCGCAGACCCCGGGTTTTCGACCAGGCATAAATGGTGAGCAGCTGGTTTCCATCGAGCTTGATGTCTCGAACAGCGCCAACCGGCTCCTTGTCCCGAATTCCGCTGGCAAGGACAAACCGCTCAACCCGGGGTGAAAAGACCCGGACCTCCCCTTCCCTCAGCGCCGGG
>CAMYKE010000396.1 GCA_947258895.1 uncultured Pseudomonadales bacterium
ATTGTTCTGCGCGGCGAGTCGCTCGTCATCCTGCGCGCCAGGCCATGACGAAGATGAGTACGTGTTTTTTCGGGGAGACCGCAAAGCGATCCTCCAGAAAAAGGTACATCGATAAAAACGTTGGCCCAACGTTGCGCGATCCAGGCAACACAGAAAGCAGGGTGTAAAAGAGGATGCGGATTGTTAATCAGGAAAAGTCTGTTTATGCTTTGAAAGCGGGGTCAAGACATGGATCGGGACTAGCGTATCCTCAGCGCTGGCTGACAGGAAGTTGAACTCGCGAAATTCCACGTGGGCTCGGGTTCGGTTCTGCAATCTCCCTTTTCAGCGGCCCACCAAAAATGGATCTTCAGTGGTGACGAGAAGTATGAAGCGCATTTTGTTGGTGTTGATATTTATAACGTATTGCACGGTTGCTGTGGCGACTTTATATAAATGGGTCGACGAGCAAGGGCGAGTTCAGTACAGCGACAAGCCTCCTGCCACGCCGGGCAAGGAGCTTCAGGAACTTGAAGTTGAAGAGAGGCCTCCCCCCGACCCTGAAGAGCAGGAGCGGCGGCAGGAGCAACGTGAAAATGTCGAGCAATTTCTAAAAGCCCGGGAAGAGGAGCACAAACTGGAGCGTAAAGCTGCTGAGAAAAGAAAAGCCGCCAAGGCTTTGCGAGCGAAAAAGTGTGAGGAATCTCGCAGGGAATTGAGATGGATGGAACAGACAATAGGTTCTCGCCTGGCCCGGCCCGATGCCAAAGGCGATGTTCAGTGGATTACGGATGAAGAGCGGGCGGCAAGAATAATGTATTGGCGTGCTCAAGTCGAAGAGTGGTGTAAGTGATGGGCTAGCAACAATACGGCGGCGCCATCACTCACTCTAAGTACGGCTCTGAGATACACCGTGTGCCCGGGAAGGTGTCTGGAGTTCGCCGGTGCAAATTCAGGCGCCAAGCGCTCGGCAGTCACCTAATGCCTGTTTGCAAGGGAAAAAGTCGTGTGTGGGGAAGGATAAATGGCCAACTTTCGGGCGGTTGACGGTCAGGGCCGCAAGTTCGGCTCTCTGAAGCTACCCTTCGCCGCCGCTCTGCGGGGATCGGTAGTTTCAAGCATACAGGACACAGCGCGCGCCATTTTTGCTGCACGCCACTGTCGGCACCTCAGACCACCCGCACTCTGGTGCCCTTTGGTGAGGAAGGGAGTCAATCAAGTGGCTGTTGCGGAATTCGACCACCGGGACGGCAACGCGCCGATGCTACTCCATCTCGTTGCGCAGTCGCACATAATCAGCGCGGAACTTCTCCATGAGGGCGGCGATTGACCTGAGTTCCTGGATGCTATAGGTGCCGTCCAGTGTGATGCTGTCGCCCCACCAGTTGATATTGTCATCAAGATGCTGGTGTTCGGGTAGAAGTTTGTGGAGTTCGGCAAAGAATAGTTTGTCCAGCGCGTCGCTGTGTTCGATAAACTCGTAATCCATGGTGTTCTCCCCTGCTATAGGCTTCCACAAACGCGCCACTCGGTTAACCTGAGACTGGCTGCTCGAACCGCAATGACCTGTTTCGCGGCATGGCACTCTCCGCATGCAGAAAAACAAAAACGGGTTGTTGTGGACGCATAAACTACCGCCTCGGTTAGACTCAATCCGTGGCTTCCGGGTTCCCCAAGAAAGCAGCCCGTGAGCTACAATCTTTCGTCGACGGATTCCTTGGGCAGGGCATATTTTACGTCGTACAACACGGAGTTTTCTTTTCCAAACGCCCGGATTCCCTGCGCGCCCAATTCCCGGAACTGTCTGTGGCCGACGCAGAGCAAAATTGCGTCATAGGTATTCTGCTCGGGGGCACTGATAACCTGGATGCCATACTCGTCATCTGCGTCTTTCGGGTCGACCCAGGGATCGTAGACATCGACCTCGGCGTGGTAGCTTTCGAATTCCTGGATGACATCCACGATCCGGGTATTGCGCAGGTCCGGGCAGTTTTCCTTGAATGCCAATCCGAGCACCAGAATCCTGGCGCCCACCACGTGAATCTTGCGGCGGGTGAGCCTCTTGATCACCCGTTCGGCGACGTAGGCCCCCATGCTGTCGTTAATGCGTCGTCCGGCGAGGATGATCTCCGGGTTATAACCGATCTGCTGCGCCTTGTGCGTCAGGTAGTAGGGGTCGACGCTGATGCAGTGGCCACCGACCAGTCCCGGACGAAATGGCAGGAAGTTCCATTTGGTGCCGGCCGCTTCCAGCACTTCCAGGGTGTCGATGTCCAGTTTGTTGAAAATGAGCGCGAGTTCGTTGATGAGTGCAATATTCAGGTCGCGCTGGGTGTTCTCGATCACCTTGGCCGCTTCTGCGACGCGAATGCTGCTGGCCTTGTGGGTGCCGGCGGTGATCACTTCGCGATACACTGCATCCACCAACTCGGCGACTTCCGGGGTCGATCCTGAGGTGACTTTCATGATGTTGGTAACCCGGTGTTCCTTGTCACCCGGATTGATGCGCTCCGGGCTATAGCCCGCATAGAAGTCCTGGTTGAAGGTCAAGCCGGATTCCGCTTCGATGATCGGAATGCATACTTCCTCCGTCGCGCCCGGGTACACTGTGGATTCATAGACCACAATATCGCCCCGTGAAATCGCCTGGCCAATCGCCTTGCTGGCAGAGCGCAGCGGATTGAGATCGGGCTGGCGACTCGTATCGATCGGCGTCGGCACCGTCACAATGTAGAAATTACAGTGTTTCAGGTCGGCCGGATCGCTGCTGAACTCAAGGTTTACAGATGCCTTGAGTTCCTCTGAGTGGCAATCCCACGTAGCCCAGACCAATAATACCGATTCGAATGTCACTCAATTGATGCACGGTTGATTCCTGATGTCCTGTTTAAAAACTGATGATTATATTCTAGATGGCATTTTCCATAACGGGCTGCTTTTTCCCCGAAAAACCGCTCTGAGTCAAGAACTAAATAAATTGAATGGAGTTTGCCGGGCAACTGGCTGGCCATAAACCCTGTGCTACTATTAATCCGAGTCAATCGTGAAGTTTACGTGATTTCCTATATACGTTCCGGACAAGATCACTACAATGGCGGACGCTGACAAAGTGAAAATTTTCCGGGGTGTGCAGGACCGTGCGGGCCGGGAAATACAATCAATTTACCAAATTCAGGAACTGCAGGTCTAGGATTAGTGGGTACCGTTAGAGTCTTCAAGCACCATCTTCATACCGCATTCCTGTGGTTGGCATTCATCGAATTTTTCGCCGGCATCGCGTCGGTTTACATGGGCTCCTATGTGCGTTTTGGCGGCGACCTGCAGCACGCCGAGCAGCATTTCGTTTCGCTACTGGCAACGGCGGTAGCGTTCGCCGTAGCGCTAATCGTATCCATGGGGGCGCTGGGGATGTACCAGCCGCACATGCGCGAGGGTGCGAGCGGGCAGTTGATTCGTTCGGCGTCGGCGATGCTGGTGCTGGTGTTTATGGTCTCGGTGTTGTTCTACCTGGTGCCCACGCTGTCGTTATGGCGAGGCGCTCTCGCATGGTCCCTGGTATTCGCATTTGTCCTGGTCGCCATCTGCCGGGCGGTTTTTGCCCGGGTAATCGACGAAGAGCGCCTCAAGCGTCGGGTGCTGGTATTTGGCGCCGGCAAGAGTGCGCAGCGCATGTTGAAGCGCTTGCGGCGCAAGAGCGATCGACGCGGATTCAAGTTCGTCGGGTTCATTAACGTGCCCGGTGAGGACAGCGTCGTCGACGATGAGCAATTGATCAAGCTGGATGGCGGTATTTGCGACTATGCCCTTGCGAATCGCATCGATGAGATCGTGGTAGCAGTTGAGGACCGCCGCCAGGGACTGCCCATCAACGATTTGCTTGAGTGCAAGCTCAATGGTATCGCGGTACTGGACCTGGTCAGTTTCTTTGAGCGCGAGACCGGACGCATCATGCTGGAGTTCGTAACGCCGGGCTGGATGGTGTTTTCCGACGGTTTCCAGTTTGGCAATGTCCGTTCGCTGAGCAAGCGTATTTTTGACCTCGTAGCCAGTTTTATCCTGTTGATGGCGACTTGGCCGATCATGTTGATTACCGTGATCGCAATCTGGCTGGAGGATGGGGTCGGCGCTCCCGTAGTGTACCGGCAAAAACGTGTCGGGGTTGGGTAGCTTTATTCGCAAGTTCCGGATCGATGAATTGCCCCAGATAATCAATGTGCTGTCTGGCGATATGGGTTTTGTTGGTCCCAGGCCGGAGCGCCCGCAATTCGTAAACCAGCTTACCGAACGTATTCCGCACTACGCCGCTCGCCACCAGGTCAAGCCGGGCATCGCGGGATGGGCGCAGCTCTGCTATCCCTATGGTGCGGACGAAAAGGATGCGGAACAAAAGCTGCAGTTCGACCTTTATTATGTCAAGAACAACAGCCTGTTCCTGGATTTTCTGATCCTGGTCGGGACCGTCGAAGTGGTGCTGATGGGCAAGGGCGCTCGCTAGTATTCTGTTGGACCTGGAATGAATCTACTGCGGAAAAGCCGCTCTTGTATTAGAGTGGGAACCTGTTTTCTACTCTCTCTCGTTATATAGAATGACTATTCGCCTCAAATCAGCCCCAAATTTGTCTCAAACCGGACTTTCCCTCGTTACGACTGCCATGCATGGCGGGAGTGTCGATTATCCAGGATGCAATTATCGACCGAACAGCCAGGTCCGACAGGCTCCCGGGCGCCGCCGGGTCGACTGGATATGATTCGGAAACTGGTGCAAAAATTCACTAACCAGCGCAGCGAAGCGGGGGAAATCCCGACTGAACCTTCTCACCAGGGCTGGATTGGCGTGGACCTCGATGGAACGCTGGCGCATTACGACGGCTGGTATGGCCCGGCGCATATCGGAGAGCCTATTGCGCCGATGCTCGAGCGGGTCCGGCAGTGGCTGGCGGACGGATTTGAGGTACGGATCTTTACCGCGCGCGCGTCGGTTCCCGAATATGTCCCTTTCGTCGAAATTTGGCTGGAGCAAAATGGATTGCCGCCGTTACAGGTAACAAATGTAAAGGATTTCCAGATGCTTAGCCTGTGGGATGACCGGTGCGTTGAAGTCGTTACCAACAGGGGTGAACCCAGGGTTCCGCGCAGTTAACGCGCAGCCCCGGTGCGACTGGGCTGCGTCGATATTTTGACAAGCGCCCGATTAAGTCATTGCCTATTGGCCTTGTAAGCAATAACTGTCAGGAATTATTACAACTCCTGCTTGGATCAGAACTCGGAAAGTGGTAACCCATTGTTAGTTAATCTA
>CAMYKE010000397.1 GCA_947258895.1 uncultured Pseudomonadales bacterium
CGGCGGGGCCCGTTAGTTGGCTGTTAACAACGTCCGCTTTTTTGCGACCTCCACGATATTTCGGCGACTAAATTTTTAAGTCAAATGACCGCAAATAGGACCCTGCGGCTATTCAGAAATACGGAATCCAGGAATCGGCAGTAGACGCCACAAGCTGTCTTTCTGTCAAGAGCCCATCCAAAGGGCAGAACCATCCATGCTTCCCGAAAGCAGTCATAGACGAAGTACAGAGTTGCATGCAGCTGTGTTGAATTGCATCCAAATGTGATCCACTTATTGAGGGTCAATTTCGTGTGCAATTCAACACGCTCAAGCCCAATGGAAGCTATTTTTGCTGGCAAATTTTCCTATCTTCGGGATGCTAAGGACTGTCCTCACATCCAGATCTACCGACAATACAGCAGCTAATGCTTTTGTCAAAGAAACGAAGGAAGAGCCGCTTACACTCAAGGAAATTATGGAACAGGGAAAAACCGGTTATCGATAAGATCTATTCGATGGAACAGGCTGCTGAGGCTCATCGAAACGTTGAGACTGAACAACGGTTGGGAATGATAGCGATCGCGATATCAACGATGGCTGCCTTCCGAGTAGAATGCCCCACGAATAAATCTACTGTCGACCGCGTGGATCGGTAGACAAGCCATTCCGTGCTTGTGTAACGATATTTTTGACGGCAGAGACTACAAGCTCAGGTTTATCTCTATGGATATAGTGTCCGCAATTATTACAAATATTGAGGCTGGATTGTTCGCTCATGGCTGCCAATGACTTTTGTGTTTTCAACCAGACCTCGCGAAATCGCTTGCCCTCTACTGGCTTTCTCATACCCACCAATACGGCGAGAGGTACGTCCGGAAATTCACCGCCACTCCGAACCTGATTCATGGTTCGGTTGCCATCTTTTAGTTCCTGCTTGGACGTGCTCGGTAGGAGGGCCGAAAGCAAAGCATTGGGTTTACAAGAGCGCGCGCCCGCGAGCGTACATTGTTGTGTAAAATCGGCATGCCTAGCGTCAACCAAAACGACACCCGCCACTTCATCAGGGTATTTTCTGGCATACAATTCCATGTAGGTGCCTCCGATGGAGTGCCCGACGAGAACGAACGGCGGTTGTATCTGTAGCGCCTTCAGGGAAGAGCGCAGCTCCCGAATTATGGTCGCGCCATCACGTTTTGAATTTGCGCTTCTGCTATGCCCATAACCTGCTCGATCATAAGCAAAGACCTGTGTAAATTTGCCAACTTGCTGATAGATAGGCAACCAGCTTTCCTTCCCATCGCCCAAACCGGTTTCGAATATCACGGTAGGGTTGCCCGTGCCCGACAAAACATATGAATGAGTCGCGCTTGGAGTAGATATACTTTGACCGGCGGGTAAAACGGCACATCCGGCCAGGTAAATTATTGTGCAAAAAAATGCAATGTTTATGAGCCTCATAAAATCACCTCGCGTTGAGACTGGAGACAAGTGGAAGTGGTTGATACCGGTTAAACCAGCTTGGGAATGCCCAGCCCATCGTTTCCAAAATCAAAATATTGTAATAAGCCACCACACCAGTAACACCAGTGCGATGACACCCACCAAATTTGCGATCCACTGCCAGAATCTGTCCATCGTATCCTCCCGAGATGCGCCGTGGCGACCGTCGGATTAATTTACCTTTCGAAGCAATAACCCTGAGTAACTGAGAAGGTGTTCACCGTTGTGAGTCTTGATTTGCACGGTGTCCCCCTTACTTCTTCCCAAGCCATGAATAACCGCTTGGGTGTCGCTCACAGGGACCAGGCCCACAGAAAAACTTTCATCATCGCCGGGTGTGAATTTTGCGTTCAGTTTTGCCTGGAGTATGCCGCTTGAAAATCTCAACTCGATGCTGTTTAAATCCAGTGCCCCCATCGAATTGACGCTTTCATATTGACCAAGGTGCTTCTCCCAGCCTGAGGGTAATGGTTGTGGTAAAATTTTTTCGGCAAACACCAAGCGGGGTTTACCTTCGATATAGAGGATCAACAATTCACGGCCGGCTATAACCTGATAGCGAAGACCTGCCTTTTCCAATCTACCCAAGCTGACGGGTAACAAACCCAGCAATTTATACCGTGGATGGTAGGCGCCACTTTCGCGATGGACCAGATCAAGTTTGGTCCCTTCGATGTTGAGTTTAAGCCGGTTCCCCTTGCGGTGGATGTCAATAAGGCCCAGCTGGCTTGACCATTTGCCGGGAAAGTGTTCAAGGTCCTCTTGATTGGCCGGTACCACCTTTCCTGGATCGACTGAATTTTCGACGCGAATCCCTGTTTTACTTTCCAGCGCCAACTTGAGCGTCTGTTTTGCAATCTCCCCAACAGCCTCTGCGCCAGAGTTACTGTTGGCCAGTACCACTACCGCTAGCTGATGCTTTGGCAGCGTAACCAATTCACTGAAGAACATCGGTGTGCCGCCATTATGGTGGGCAATGAGACCCGCTTCATTCCCAAATCGGTCGTTCAGATGCCAACCCAGTCCATTGACAGGACAAACATCAAACAGGCTGGCGTTGTCTTTAAGGCTCTGCATTTGGGTCAGTGTTTCTGGCTCGACTACAGTTCGGCCAGCGGCTTTCCCTTCATTGAAGGTCATTTGAGCAAAGCGAGCCAGGTCCAAAACACTGCTGTTGAGGCCCCCTGCGGGAAGATCGCGCAAAGCGGGCGGCGCGTGCTCTTTTTGGTTGAAATATCCTCTTGAATGGGACGCATCGTTTAGTGGTATAGGGGCGACATAGGAGTGTCGCATACCAGTTGTTTCAAGGAAATCCTCAAAGGGCTTACCGCTCACCTGCTCGACCAGGTGACCCAGGAGTGAAAACCCAAGATTGGAATAGGAGCCGATGGTATTTGGCGCGGCTGTCACGTATTCATCCTGCATTGCCAGGGCGAGGGCTGTGAAATCCGCATTTTCATCGCCCCACATTCCGTTTATGCGATCCGATGGCAGACCCGAATGATGGGTCATGATGTTGTGCGCCGTAATGTGATCAGCATCGGAAAATCGGCTCTTGATCATGAACTGCGGTAAATAGGCCTGTAGAGACTTATCAATATCCAGCTTACCCTGATCTGATAACTGCATTACTGCGGTCGCGGTAAAGAGTTTAGTGATCGAGCCGACGCGATAGATCGTTTCTGGCGTAGCGGGTACCTTGCCTTTTTCGTCAGCGAAGCCAAACCCCTCGGCCCAAACGACCTGCTGATCATCGACTAGCGCGATACTGAGTCCGACAATATCATGCGTGGACATCTTCTTTTTGATCATCCAACGCATGTGATCACGCGTGTAGGCAAAATCGTCGCCCTTGAACTGATCGGGGCGCTTCGGAGCGACAACACAGCCGGCAAGTAACAACGCGGCGATTAAAAGTA
>CAMYKE010000398.1 GCA_947258895.1 uncultured Pseudomonadales bacterium
TGTCGATATCTTCGACCGCGAGGCCGTGTTCATCGAGCGTCATCTGCAGCCGCTGGCGACGCGCTACCCTCAGCTGCGCATCGTGCTGGAACACGTGACCACCCGTGACGGCATCGCGTTCGTCCAGTCGGCGCCGGACACCGTTGCCGCGACCATCACCGCGCACCACCTGCTGCTGAACAGGAACGCCATGTTCCACGGTGGCATCCGGCCACATGCCTATTGCCTGCCGGTACTCAAGCGCGAGACCCACCGCACGGCGCTGCTGGAAGCCGCCATCAGCGGCAGCCCGAAGTTTTTCCTCGGCACCGACAGCGCACCGCATGCCCGCGAACAAAAGGAATCGGCATGCGGCTGTGCCGGCATTTACACGGCGCACGCCGCGCTGGAACTCTACGCGCAGGTCTTCGAGGAGGCCGGCGCCCTGGACCGGCTGGAAGGCTTCGCCAGCCGGCATGGCCCGCACTTCTACGGCCTCGCGCCGAACACCGACACCCTCACCCTGGAGAGAGCCGACTGGCAGGTACCGGAACGCTATCCGCTGGGGGATTCAAGCGTCATCCCGCTGTATGCCGGGGAGACGTTGCACTGGCGTATCAGGGAGTAATGGGGGCTTGTGCGCCCGTATTATCGGGGATCAGATTTCGCCTGACGGGCGAGGTACTTCAATTAAGCGGGCTTCCGCGCCCGCAGCGCATGGGGGTCAGGTTTCGCCTGCGGCGAAGTATTTTATGTACGCGGGCTTCCGCGCCCGCACTGCGGGTCCCTTTTCTTTGCTCGCCCAAAGAAAAGAGACGAAAAGAAAAGGCGCCCGGAGGCTTGATCGCTGCGCGATTGTCCTGCGCTTCTCGCATCCATCGGCGCTCGTCGAACTCGTAATCGCAAACAGCGCGATTACTCAAACAGACGACTCGCTTTCCCCGATAGATGCTGCGATGCTCGGCAGCGCCTACGGGGTCTATCCTGCGGTGCGGGCACGCGCCCTTGTCCCAGATTGCCTGCGGTACCCGGTGAGTGCAACGGGTCAATAGGTGGCTGCCCCGTTACCGTAGGCGCCGCCGAGCATCGCAGCAGCAATCGGGGAAAGCGAGTCGCCTGTTTGAGTAATCGCGTTGTTTGCGATTGCGAGTTCGACGAGCGCCGATTGATGCGAGAAGCACAGGATAATCGCGCAGCGATCAAGCCTCCGGGCGCCCTTTCTTTTCGTCTCTTTTCTTTGGGCGAGCAAAGAAAAGGGACCCGCAGGGCGAGCGCGGGAGCTCGCATATAAATGAAGTACCTCGCCCGAATGGGCGAACCCTGTTGACTTGGATTGCATTAACCAACACTCTTCCTACCTTTGAAAAAGGTAATTTCAAACATGACACGAATCGCGATAACGGGGGCCGGCGGCCGCATGGGCCGCAACCTGATCGAGGCCTGCCAGCTGGCCGAGGGACTGGAAGTGACTGCGGCACTGGAGCACCCGGACAGCGGCCTGCTTGGCAGTGATGCCGGTGAGCTGGCCGGTGTCGGCAGGCTGGACGTGACGCTGGGTGCCGATCTCGCCGCCTTGGCGGAGGAATTCGATGTCCTGATCGACTTCACCCGGCCCGAGGCCACCCTGGCCAACCTGGCCGTGTGCCGCGCAGCCGGCCGCCGCATGGTGATCGGCACGACCGGTTTCAGCAATGTGCAGAAGGCGCAGATTGCCGATGCGGCAAGTGATGTCGCCATCGTATTTGCACCGAACATGAGCATTGGCGTGAACCTGTGCCTGAAACTTCTCGACCTGGCCGCCCGCGTGCTGGGCGACGAGGTCGATATCGAGGTCATCGAGGCGCACCATCGCCACAAGGTGGATGCCCCGTCCGGCACGGCCCTGCGTATGGGCGAGGTGGTCGCCGAGGCCCTGGGTCGCGACCTGCAGGATTGTGCTGTCTACGGGCGCGAGGGCCGTACCGGCGAACGTGACCGCAAGACCATCGGTTTCGAGACCATCCGCGCAGGCGATATCGTCGGTGACCACACCGTGCTGTTTGCCGGTACCGGCGAGCGCGTCGAGATCACCCACAAGGCCAGCAGCCGGATGACCTTTGCCACAGGCGCCACCCGCGCCGCCGCCTGGCTGATGCAGCACGACACCGGCCTGTTCGACATGCAGGACGTCCTGGGCCTGCGATAATTCGATTGGAAGGGTTGTCGAAAAGAGCAATTTCACCGCGGAGACGCAGAGGACGCAGAGAAATTCCTTGTAAAGCAATTAACCGCAAAGGCGCAAGGTCACAAGGAGAATATTCACCGCAGAGACGCGCAGAACACAGGGAAGGACCAAGAGTAAAAACTCTCACACCCCAAATGACGCTAAAACGGGGAATCCATGAATAATATCTGGCCAACACCAATTTACCCCATAGCTGTACAGCCTGGAGCTTCGGGGTTTCTATGAAATAATTATTTGTATTAATTAATTGCATTCTCCGCGTCCTCAGCGTCTCTGCGGTGAATATCGGCTTTTTCCGCGGCCCGCGTAGACAGTCAGACCCTGGATCCATTACAATTCTCTGCCAGATTCAGGGCAGTTCATCAGCAGTATCCAGAACGGGACGGTTCCGCCGGGGACCCTCCCGTTTTCTACGCCCAGACGCGGAGGTCTTCTTGAGGAAACCGGCCCTGTTGGCTTTGCAAAACGGAAGTCTGTTCCGGGGCGTTTCTATTGGTGTTGAAGGCCGGATCAGTGGCGAGGTGGTATTCAATACCGCCATGACGGGCTACCAGGAAATCCTCACCGACCCT
>CAMYKE010000399.1 GCA_947258895.1 uncultured Pseudomonadales bacterium
AGCCAGACCAGAAAGATCTTCATGCTGAAGTTGTGAATGCTGCTGTTAAACCAGGATCTCACTGATCTCACTCGATGTAGTGTTGCTCTTATCACCCCAGGAGTCGATATCCAGGCCCATGAGACGTTGTGCGGTGTATCCAAGCCGACAGCCAGGCGATCCGCCGCCATCAATGTGGAGACCGGTCTTCACTTTGCCACCTGCCGCCCCCGCACTGAACATGGGAATACCGTCTATGGCGTGAAGCTTGGCGAAGGACTGATCGGTGGTCGCATAGATGAAACTGTTATCCAGCAGCGATCCGTCACCTTCTTTGAAATTGGCCAAGGCCTGCACATAGTGCGCCCATTCTTCCATGGCCCGTCTTGTATACCAGGACGTATTAGGTTGATAACCAAGCTCCGGGTCCACAGCCTCTTCGTGAGTTGCCGTATGATGCGGCTTGTCATAACCCGGTTTTGTGGTGGCTGAGAATGCGGATGCATAAAACATATTGAAGACCCGGGTCTGATCACAGGCCACAGCCATCAGCATCAGGTCAGTCATCATGCGATGACGTTTTGCCACCAGATCCGCATCGAGGCCGGTGGGAAGATCCTGTGGCGCTTCCATCACCACACAAGCTTCGCGGGGATCGGGTTTGGTGAGTTGCAAATCGAAGCGGCGTTCCAGATCTCTCAGCCCGGTAAAATACTGATCGAGTCGAGCTCGATCTTCCGCGCCAAGCGATCTTTCAAGTTTGCGCGCGTCTTCCTGAACAGCGGACAAGGCGCTTTTGCGCACCATGACCCGCGGATCAGGGGTAAACGTCTGGGCATTAGGATCCTGGAAATCGTCGCCGAAGAGTCGCTGATAGAATCGCAAGGGCGACCATTCGGGCGCATTCACCGAGTTCCCGCCCTCGTAACTGAAGCTGTCCCTCACATCGCCGGTAGCCGTTGCGCTCAGGCTGCGGAAGCGAGTGGCGTTACCAATCTGCCGCGCGACCGAAACGTCTATGGTTTCACCCGGTCGGTTTTCGCGGGTCATAGGCGCAATGCCGGAACGCAAGACTACCCATCCTGAATGGTGACAGAGATTCGGCGCGTCGTCCTTGAAAACGTGGAAATTGGTGTACAGATTTATGTGTTCCTGCACCGGCGCCAGTGCTGCAATTTCCTCTGGCAGATCGAATGCCGGGCCGGTCTTTTTCGGTACGAAAATGGATTCACTCATACCCAGTCCCCAGGACCAGGTACCAAAGCGAGTTGGAATCGGCATACCGTCAGCATAGGCCGTGCCACTATCATTCAGAAACACATTCAGTAGAGGCAATCCTACGGTGACGAGTCCGCCATTGAGGGCGCCTCGCAAAAATTTTCGTCGACCTAGCTTGTTATCGGTTTTTGTCATCAGTTGGTCTCCACGCTAACAAGGGATTCCCTGCTTGCGGCTCGCGCTGCAGGTGACTTGATTGGTGTCGATTCGTTAGTTTTACTCGGAGTTTGTTCCGACCTCACAGTTGAAAAAGCCTCGCTAAGAGCCAAATCGCGCAATAATACTGGCAATTTGTGGCCATTGGCGGCAAATCGATCCTCGAACCATCGCAGAGTGTCGCGGTCGTCGCGCAGCGATACCGGACCCCCTGTTCCATAGGCATAAAGACGGTTCACGAGACAGGCCGACAATTTCGGATGGTCGCGCATCGCCTGGGCCAAACCCGCAATATCATCATAGAAAATACCGTCCAGTTCCCCCGTAATATCCAGTTCCACACCATTCTCATTGACCCGGAACCGTCCAGCACCGTCAAAATTCTCCAGTGACAGCCCCATGGGATCCGTGACCAGGTGACAGCCAGCACACGAAGGATTGCTGTTATGTGCCGCCAGCCTCTCCCGGGCAGTGCTTGCATCGGCAGCTTCTTCCAGCAGAGAAAAATCTACATTAGGGGGTGGGTCCGGTACTGTCTGACAGAGAAAGGTCTCTCTCATGGCTTTACCGCGCAGCGTTGGGGAACTGCGAACGGCATGAGAATTCGCTGCCAGAAAGCTGACGTGTGTCAGCAAGCCTATCCGTGGACTGTCGTCCTCAAATTCGAAGGGTACCCAGCCATCACGGGCGGGCGTGCCATAAACCGTTGCCAATTGCATCGACATAAACGTTTTGCGAGTGGTGAACAGATCCCGGTAATCCGCTTCCTGGGTAAGAAGGTGATCGACTACCGTGCGCAGCGTCTGCTCTCTGGCATGCTCCAGCGTAGTCCCGGTCACCATGGGATACACCAGCGGGTCTTTTGCCAGACTTTCAAACTCATCGAAAGCCATCATGTCATCAAAAAACGCGCGCATACCAGCTTCCAGCCGGGTACTTGCCAACATTCTATCCACTGACTCAGCCAGGCCATCGGCCGTGTGCAGCGCACCCGATTCCGCGGCTTGCAATAGCGCTTCGTCGGGCGGTGAGTTCCAAAGCAAAAAGCTCAGTCTCGAAGCCAGTGAAAAGCCGTCCAGTCGTTCCTGGCCGGGCCGATCAGGGTCTGCTTCGGCTCTATCGGAGATGAACATAAAATTCGGGCTGATCAGTATGGCCTCAAGTGCCAGGGCCAGGCCATCATAGAAATTTTCGGTTTGCACGGCGGCATAATCGGCAATCTGAACTAATTCCGCCAACCTGGTCTCATCAACGGGACGCCGAAATAACAACCGCCCTGCCTCTTCAAGGAACAGACCTGCGCAAGAAGGATCGGCGGCGATGGATGATTCAGGACTGCAGGGAATTAAAAAGTCACGGTGG
>CAMYKE010000400.1 GCA_947258895.1 uncultured Pseudomonadales bacterium
TCGCGGGCCAGTTGCTCCGCGGTCCAGCGGCGCTGTAGTTGTCCGTGGAGCAGACTCAACGCTCGCGCGATTTTGGGGTCGCGCGCCCCGTCGCACCATCGGTTTTCCGCACCGGGCAGCGAATTCACATAGCGCCGCACCGCTTCCATGAACAGCAGTTCGGCCAGCTTGGCGAGCGTATCCGGCGCTTCGGTTAATCCGAAACTCATTTCCCTGGCGGCAAACCTGAAGGAGCTTTCGACCCACTCCCCCAACGCGCCTTCCTCGACTCTTAGCTTCAGCACAGTCGGCAACATGTTCAGCACCGGATCGTCGTGCCGGTCGCTACCAAGAAATCCGCACACGATTTGCGTCAATGCGCCGCCACCGCCGTATTCGATGCGCGCGAGCCGGCCATCCGCGCCCGGTTGAATCAGGCAATCCGCGCTGACGGGCTCGAGATCGAGATGACTGGCCAGGCGATGCTCGTCGTTCCGCGGCAGGACGACGATGTCACCGTGCTCTGCCTCGATCGGCAGATGCTCATCAACCAGCAGGAGCATCCGGCCCGATCTCACATAGTGAAAGGCAATGATGCTATGCGGTACGGGTGCAAACGGCCTGCAATCCTCCGGCCCGACCTTCGCCGCTACACACCAGGGAGCGGTAAACTCCGCGTCGAGAAAGATGCCCCCCGAGAGGTGCATCGCACGAAAGATGTCCGCAAATCGGTCCATGGCTCAAGCCGGTATCAGGAATGGCGGATCGGACAAAAAATCCGGTGTCCAGATCATTTCCCGTGAAATCAGAAGCTCATATAGTAGCACCGAATCACGGAAATCCAGTACGAGGATGCCGGGATTCACCGGCTTGAGCCGCTATTCAACCCACCTGTCACAGAGGGATAGCTACCATGTTTGCGGATCGACAAGGAAACAACCTTTCAGGCGCAACCGCCGATGCGGTCGAATTATTTGACCAGGCGTTGCATGCTTTCAATATCTATCGAGGGGATCCCGTCGGCCTGCTGGATCAGGCCACGCAGGTCGCCCCCGAATTCGCCATGGCGCATATCGCCAAGGCCCATCTGTTCGCGACAACATCCGAGCCGGCCGCAATGAAACAGGCCAGAGCGATACTGGCACCGGTCAAGTCCCTCGCCCTCAACGAACGCGAAGGCTCGCACGTCGCTGCGCTGGAGCAACTGCTCACCGGGCAATGGACACAAGCGGCTCTGGCCCTGGACCACCACAATATCCGGTTTCCCCGCGACCTGCTGGCATTGCAGGTTGGCCACCTGCTCGATTTCTATCGTGCCAGCGCCCGCAACCTGCGGGATCGCATCGCCAGGGTTGTTCCGCATTGGGCACCGAGCGTGCCCGGCTATTCAATACTGCTCGGAATGTATGCCTTTGGCCTTGAAGAGTGCGGCGACTATGACCGGGCCGAAGAAGCTGGCCGCCGCGCCGTGGCAATCGAACCATTGGACTGCTGGGCGCATCATGCCGTCACCCACGTGATGGAAATGCAAGGCAGGGCGGAAGATGGCATCGGCTGGATGATCGCGCGCGAGCCGCACTGGTCGGGTGATGACAATCTGTTCAAGGTACACAACTGGTGGCACCGAGCGCTCTTTCACCTCGATCTGGGTCAGCTCAACGAGGCGCTGGCGCTTTATGACGGGCCGGTTCGTAAGGGACGCAGCGACCTTGCACTCGACCTGGTGGACGCATCGGCATTGTTGTGGCGGCTGCATCTGGCTGGAGCAGACCTGGGTGACCGTTGGCAGGAACTTGCCAATAGCTGGGAGCGGCACGCCGATGGCAAGACCTATCCCTTCAATGACTGGCACGCCGTGATGGCCTTTCTGGGCGCGGGTCGGAATCGGGACGCCGAGCGTATACTGGCCGACTTGCGCACAACCGCGGCCGCTGGATCTGAAGTGGCCACCTGGGTGCAGAAGTTCGGGTTGCCGCTGGTGGAGGGCTTTGCGGCATTCTGGCGCGCAGACTACACAACTGCGGCGGAGCGGCTGTACCACGCGCGTCACATTGCCAACGCTTTCGGGGGCAGTCACGCACAGCGGGATATAATCGACTGGACCCTGACGGAAGCGGCCATACGGGGCGGGTACAAGGAGCTTGCGCTGGCGCTCGTCAACGAACGTCTTGCTCCCAAACCTCACAGCCGAGTAAACCTGGATTTCCAGACGCGAGTGCTCAATAGCCTTGCTGCGAATGAACGAGCCGCGTGAATCAGGGAGATATGCAAATGAAAAGCCTGGCAATCGTGGTGCGCGATGATGCGTACGACAAGATGTTGACCCCGCTCACCTTCGCCCACTCGCTGGCGAGCCGGGGCGCAAAAGTAGACATGCTGTTTGTTCTCTGGGCGGTCAGGGCGCTGACCAGCGAGGGTGCGGCGGCGCTCGGCGTCGAAGGCAGACATGCTGCACAGGCCCAATGGCTGCGTGCCCGTCTCGCAGCAGAGGGGGATCCTGTGGAAATTGAAGATTTCCTGAAATCGCTGGTGAATACGGGTAATGTGAAACTATATGGTTGCAAATATGCGGCCGCGACCTTCGGGGTCGAGCCCGGCAACCTCATCGCCGGCTGCGAGGGAATCGTTGATCCCGGCTGGTTTCTGACTGAAAAAGCAGTCAAGGCAGATCATTGCCAATACTTCTGAGGATTACAACCACGCGACCTTCATGAACCGAAGCCCTGGCAGCATTCCTGCCGGGGTTTGGTGCGGCGAGGATTCCTGTCGATCTGAAGCTGCTGGCTGG
>CAMYKE010000401.1 GCA_947258895.1 uncultured Pseudomonadales bacterium
GGTTAGTTGCCATCCATAAATACTGTAATTCCTCTCGCAAAGCTTCCGCTCCTGCTCACGCCCCTTACCTGCATCCCTGTAGGCAAAGGCTTCAGCTGCTATGTTGGAAGTTTTGCCAATGCAATAAGCATTGGCTGCAACTCCCGCCTTGCAGCAAAAACCGTCAGGTCACACAGAGGGTTTACGGAATTATTCAGAGGTGCCCTATATAAACCAGCCATATTTATACATAATAGGGCGCAGAAACCAGCGCCCGGAACCCTTCCCTATGAATACTGAAAATGTTGTCTTCGCGTTCTTTATCGTACTGGCACTCACCCTGAATTTTGGCTTTACGTTGGGGGATATCGACGATATCGAGCATCACAACGTCTACGAACTGTTTGCGGCTATCGTGATCAGCCTGATCGCCACGGTCATGAAATTTGGCGATCGCACCCATGTCGGCGCGGTGCTACTGGCCACCAGTCTGGTCGCCGACCTGCAACTGATTATCTGTGCATTGATCTGGGGCGCGGTGAACCACCTGACCGAGACCGGGATGACCCCGGGCATGATGGCAAGCATCGTTTCACTCTCGGCTGGTGCGCTGCTGGCCAATATCTGTTCGGTGATCTTGCTGATTATGGAAACCAGCATGATGCGTCACTGAGGGGCTGGAGGGCAAACCGGAAAGCATCGCCATGCAGCATGTACTTTACCTCTTCCTGCGTCGCCTGCGCACCCCGATCATCGCCCTGATTGCAGTGTACGCGGTTAGCGTGCTGGGGTTTACCTTGATCCCGGGCCAGGATGATGAAGGTAATCCGTGGCACATGGATTTCTTCCATGCCTTCTATTTCGTCAGCTTTATGGGTTCCACGATAGGCTTCGGTGAGATCCCCTATCCCTTTACCGCAATGCAGCGAGGTTGGACGACGGTAAGCATCTACGCCACCGTGCTTACCTGGCTCTACGGCGTCGGTACCATTTTCGCCCTGTTCCAGGACCACAGTGTCCGGCGCCTGGTAAAACGCACCACTTTCGCCCGCCGCGTCGGAAGAATCAATCAGCCCTTCTACCTGATCTGCGGCTGTGGCGTTACGGGACGCAGGCTCGCCCGCCTGCTTGATGACCGGAATATCGCAACCGTGGTCATCGAGCAGGACCAGGCACTATTCGATCTCTTCGCGGCCGATGAAATCTCACTTTCGGTGCCGGGAATCTGCGGCGATGCTGGCGATCCCGAAATACTTGCACTGGCCGGCATCCAGGATCCGCTCTGCATCGGGGTGCTGGCGGTAACCAACAATGACCATACCAACCTCGCCATTGCCATTGACAGTAAACTGGTAATGCCGGAAAGACTGGTGATCAGTGCCACCCAGTCCAAGGAGACCACCGCCAACCTGAACTCCTTCGGCACCGACTATATTATCGACCCCTTCGAGACCTTTGCGGACCAGCTTTACCTCGCGTTACGCCAGCCCTTCAAGCACCTGCTGCATGACCTGATCGTCAATCCCAACCACAAGGTCCTGGCCTCGCCCTACCAGAACACCAAAGGCCGCTGGGTAATCTGCGGATACGGCCGCTTCGGCCAGGCGCTCGAAAGGAAGTTCCAGGAACACGGTATCCAAATAACTTTTATCGAGCCAAATCCAGCGCAGTATCCGTGTCCGCCCGGATCCATAATAGGAACAGGGACCGAGGCCAGAACCCTGATCGAAGCCGGCATCACCGATGCGGTCGGCATCATCTCAGGTACCCCCGATGATGCCGACAATCTTTCCATTATCATTACCGCTCGCACCCTGAAACCGGACCTGATCACCGTTGCACGGCAGAACAGGGATGCCAATAAACCGATGTTCCGTGCCGCCTATGTCAATATGATCATGCAACCGGGTCGCGCGGTGGCCAGCGAAATATTTATGTTGATCAGCACCCCGATGCTGATGGATTTTTTTAATGCCGCCCGGGAGAAGGATCGGGACTGGTCCCGCCAGCTGTTCATGCGCATCTCCGAGGTCATTCAGGAGCAACCACTGGACACCTGGTCCTGTGAACTCAATAGTACATCCTCAGCCGCCGTCGCCGACTGGCTCGCCTCCGGACAAACCATTTGCCTGTCATCGCTGTATCGCGACCCGCGCAACCGTGACCAATTGTTACGGGCGATGCCTGTATTCCTCAAACGCGGCGATATTACCGTGCTGGAGCCGTCGGACACCACCGAATTGCTTAGTGGCGACCAGATATTGTTTTGCGGACAACGCGCCGCAAACTCCCATATCGCCTGGACGCTGTCCAATCACAATGCCCTGCGGTACGTGCTTACCAATCGCTACGAACCGGGCGGTAGTATTTGGCGATACCTCACCAGCAAGCGCGACAAACGCCGCCTGAACTCGCCCGACCAGTGATAGCCGAAAATCACTACGATAGTATTTAACTATCATTATTATAGTTTTAATCAATTTTATTAAAGAAGCTTTCTGTTGCAGAGTGCGCGGCATATTTACTTACATTGCAATTACAGGAGCTATCACTATGCTAGAGAATCGCGAAGGGCACGCCGTGCCGAACGTCACGTTTCGAACCCGAGAAAACAACGAATGGCGGGATATCACGTCGTCCGAACTATTCGATGGTAAAACCGTCGTGGTATTCGCCCTCCCCGGCGCCTTCACCCCGACCTGCTCGTCCACCCACCTGCCGCGCTACAACGAGCTTGCGCCAGTGTTCAAGGAACACGGTGTCAACGACATTATCTG
>CAMYKE010000402.1 GCA_947258895.1 uncultured Pseudomonadales bacterium
CGCTGTTACAACGGGTCCGCCAGATCCGGGAGCGTGATTACCTGTTTATAGATACCCTGCAGGACTACTATTCCTCGTTCGCTCTGGAAATGGAACTCCCCTACCAGGAATGGCGCAGGCTAAGTTACGATGAAGTGATGGCCTTGCGGGAATTGCGCAGGGAGTCAAGAAATGCGATGCTGGCCGGCGCCGCAGCGTTGATTGTCGGTGTCGCCGCCGCGGGATCCGGGGACGGCGCCGTTCGCCAGGCAGGTACCGTGGGTGTACTGGGGGGCGCATATCTGATCAAGGCCGGCCTCGATAAACGCACGGAATCACAGATTCACATCGAGGCCTTGCAGGAACTTGGCGGCTCGCTGGAAGCCGAAATCCAGCCCCAGGTGATTCAGCTGGAGGACAGAACGGTCACGCTCAGCGGTACGGTGGATGACCAGTACGATCAGTGGCGTGGCGTGCTGCGGGAGATTTATGTCACTGAAACTGGCGGCACCGCGCCAGCAACCACGCCGATTGCCAACTGAGGCGCGACAGAATTGGTTTCGAATTACTAGGTATGTCAGATAAACCCAACGGGCTTGAATCGCCAGACTTTGAAAAAATTACCCCGGCTAAAATTGAGATTTCAACTCGTGCCGCGCCAGCGCCTGATGAGACAGTCAAGCCCCCCGCATCCTCCCTGGCAAAACAGCACCGTTTCGGTATCGCGCTGGTGTGCATGGTCCTGCTTGCGGTGCTGGTGTTCTGGTTATTGCCGCAGGTTATCGAAAAACCACAGCTGGCTGCGCCAGCTGCTTCGACTGAGGTAGCCGCCCCGCGGGCTGCGGCGACAGCAGTCTCGCCATGGCAGGAAGCACAACTGAGTCGTGAGCGCAAAGCCGCCCAGGATATTCTCGCCGAATTTCTCGACCAACAATTTCTGCTGGAGGAGAAACGGGTAGATCTCTGGGGAGCTGCGGATTTTGAGTTGGCCAAGGCGAAAGCGCAGCTCGGCGACGAGGCCTACCGGGAGCAAGCCTTTACCGTGGCACAACAACACTATCTCGCGGGCGTGGCGATCCTCTCCGACCTCGTGGCGCGCGCAGAAACGGTGGTCTCTGATTACCTTGCTCGGGCAACAGCAGCGCTGGAGGCGGGCGATTCAGAAACGGCGCGCACAGCGTTCGAGCTGGTGTTGGAAGTCGATCCGCTCAATGCCACGGCTGCCAGTGGTTATGCACGAGCGGAGACCCTCGATGAGGTGTTGATGATGGTTGGCAAGGCGTTATCCGCGGAAGCCAACAATGAACTGGATGAGGCTCTGGCACTGCTGGACGGGGCACTGGAGATCGATCCGGACCTGTTCCCCGCGCAACGCGCACGGCCGCAGGTCACGGCCAAGATCAGGGAGCGGGATTTTGCGCTGGCGATGTCCAGCGGTTTTGCGGCGCTGGAAGCCAGCCGCTATGGCGAAGCCAAGCAGGCGTTTGACATGGCGCTGAAGCTGAAACCCGGCGCCACGGAGGCCAGGGACGGTTTGAGCCAGGTTTCCCATGAATTGACCCAGAACAGGATCGCGGCACTGCAACAGGAATCGCGCGCGCTGGAGGCACAGGAGCAGTGGCAGGCAGCGAACCAAAAATACCAGGCAGTGCTGGCGCTGGATCCCAGCGTCGTATTTGCACAGCAAGGGGTAGCTCGAACTGCTACCAGGGCTCGCCTGGACCAGTTGCTGGAAGATGCTATTTCGAAGCCCGCGCGCCTGAGTGAGAGCGAGGTACACCGTGAAGCACAGCAGCTGCTAAAAGTAGCCGGCACGGTACAGCAACCCGGTGCACGCCTGCAACGACAAGTACGTACCTTAAAGCAACACTTGGAAGCAGCGTCAAAACCCGTCATTATTACGCTAAATTCGGACAACTTGACGGATGTTACGTTATACAAGGTGGGGCACCTGGGAAATTTTACGTCACATGAGCTGTCTTTGAAACCCGGTATTTACGCACTGGTAGGCAAGCGAGCTGGCTTTCGCGATGTCCGCAAGGAGTTTGTTGTGGCCCACGGCGAGTCACATGGCCCTGTTGTAATTCAGTGCAGCGAAAGAATTTAAGATGTTAAGGCAGAATGGTACGTGACAGCCATACCCCCCGACCCGCATGACCGGGAATCTGAAGACATCCCGGGTGTTATCGAGCCGACCGCATTTACCCCGGTCGATGCGGCGCAGGTTACCCGCAAAGCCTGGCTGAAACCGGCCTCCGCCATATTCCTGGCGGTATTTTTTGCGCTGTTAACCGTGGCCTGGTACGTGTTTACCGCCCGCTCAGTCAGCCTGCAAATCACGCCGACCGCCGATACCCTGGCTATTCGAGGCGGATTGTCATTCAAGGTAGGAGATCGCTACCTGGTTCGCGAAGGGGAGTACCGGCTGTTCGCCGTGGCGGAAGGGTATTATCCATTGCAGGAAGCGCTGGTCGTGGGCGATAGCCAGAACCAGACGTTTGTGTTTAATCTGGAGAAGTTACCCGGCAAGATCAGTTTTACGACCAATCCGCCGGGTGCCCAGGTGGTGATCGATGGTGAGCAGGCGGGAACGACGCCCCTGGTTGACCTGGAGGTCAAGCCCGGCGAGCACCTTGCAGCACTTCAATACTGGCAGGCGTGGTCGCCCGCTCTTCACCGTCTACCAGGATTTTCGCGGCGGGCGGGTTGGTCAACAGGCTGACCACCGACCATGCCGGCTTGAGGTCGGCAGCCACTGCTTGCTGC
>CAMYKE010000403.1 GCA_947258895.1 uncultured Pseudomonadales bacterium
CTTCAAGTTGTGCCAGCAGGGGCTGGGTCTCGGCTTGAAAGCGAGCCATTTCCTGTTTCGGAATCGACCTGGCTTTGGGTAGCTTGTTTAGAATGGTGCGGGGGTTGCGATGAATCCCGTTCACCAGGAATTCATAATGCAGGTGCGGGCCGGTCGCATAACCGGTCGACCCTACCTGGCCGATAATCTGGCGCTGCTTTACTTTTTGTCCGGTCTTTACATTTTTTCTGTGCAAGTGCAGGTATTTGGTTACGTATTTCTCACCGTGCTGAATAAACACGTAGTTGCCGTTAGCTCGCGTGTAGCCCGCAGCAATGACCCTTCCGTCGCCGGCGGCAAAGATTGGTGTGCCACGCGGCGCCGCATAGTCGGTGCCTCGGTGTGCCTTGATCTTCTTGTGAATAGGATGCTTGCGGCGTAAATTGAAGTTTGAGCTGATGCGGGTAAAATCCAGCGGCGCACGGAGGAACGCCTTGTGCATACTGACTCCTTCCGGCGAATAATAGCCCGCGTCACCCTTGGTGTCGACATAGCGCAGCGCGACATGAGTGTCGCCCTGATTATTGTAACGTGCGGCCAGGACCTTGCCGTTACCGATTTTCTCGCCGTTCAGGAACTTCTCTTCGTAGAGCACGTTGAACGTGTCGCCCTTGCGCGGATCGTAGATAAAGTCGATCACCCCGCCAAACACATGCGCCATTTCCATTATCACGCTGTGCGGGATGCCGGCTTTCTGAGCAGCCAGAAACAGGGAACTGTCCAGTTTAGCAGCGATAAACCGGCTTTCGATCTCCGGTTCGATCAGCTGCCGCTCGACGGAGTAACCGTTCGCAGACCTGATGTATTCGATGCTTTCGAGCGGGCTTTTGATGTGGCGCAGTGCATTTAGCTTGCCATCCTCGACGTACAGTGCCAGCGTTTGTTTCGGTAACAGCGTTGCGAGGCTGTTTAACTTATGTTTCCTTGTCGCTCTGGAAACGTTATAAACGTCCCTCTCCGACAACCCGGCCCGCTTGAACACGGTGGTAAGGTTATCCCCGTTCCTGATCGTGTATTTGTCCCAGTCAGATTCGAGCAGGTGAGCGATGGTTGTTTCAAGCAACTCCCAGTTGGGACTTGGTGTTGCGATCACTGTGCTACGCGGCGTAGCCGCAACGCGAAAAGGTTTTATGTCAAAACCTGTTCCTGTTGGGCTGTACTCGAATCCCTTGCTCGCGGTGCGGAGATGCCGCAGGCCGGTAAGCTTGTCGCCATCGATAAGGAATTCCAGCGTCTGTCCTGGTTGCAAGTACTTAAAATTGGCGCGCTTGTATTTCCGGGAGGCGCGGCTGATCGCATAGACGTCCTGCTCGCTGAGACCCGCAGCCATGAATAATGTAGTAAGCGTGTCACCTGCTGTGACTGTAACTTCCTGCCACTGCGGAGCGGCGGGTGCTGTCGTCTGTGAGGGAGTGGGTAGTGGTGCGACAGGATCGTTGCCAGCAGCGGGCGGGACGTACACCTCTTTGGCAGGAGCGGGCGCGGCGGCATTTTCGTCGCCGGCGACCAGTTCCGGCATTTCGGACGCCAGTGGCGAAATGTCGGAGTGTTTCGTTGCGGATACATCTTTCGCCGGCGCTATCAGCAACAACAGGCCGATACAGATAGAAATGGCGGTCACCGCAAACAGGTGGGTTTTTGGAATAAATTTATACATGTTTCCTGACACAAACGTGTAAATCGCGAGAGATCCGAACTACAGCTAATGCTCAAACCCGATGCCCGGCCCCTTTCCACATAAGTATGGACCACGCAACTCCAATTATACCAATTTTTTTTCGCCTAGGATAATAATCAAAGTAGGCGCGGCGGGAAGGGGTGCTATAATGCGTCGCCGTTTTCCCCTGCCATGCAATTAATTGAGCTAATTTGGAACAGATTACGTGACGCTGGATACTGGACTGTTGGATGATCTTCGAGCCCGTGGCTTGATTGCACAACTCACCGCCGAGGATGCGTTGGCAGAGCACCTCTGCCGGCCACGCGTGGTGTATTGCGGCTTCGATCCCACCGCGGATAGCTTGCATCTTGGGCATCTTGTGCCATTGCTGGTGTTAAGGCGCTTCCAGGTGGCGGGGCACAAGCCGATTGCCCTGGTAGGCGGCGCCACCGGGCTGATTGGTGATCCCAGCTTCAAGGCGGAGGAGCGCCAGCTCAATACCCCGGAAATTGTCGCTGGCTGGACCGAGAAGATTCGCAACCAGGTGAGCCGTTTCATCGATTTTTCTTGTGGTAATCACACCGCTGAGGTAGTAAATAACCTCGACTGGGTTGGCCAGCTGAATGCGCTCGAGTTTTTGCGTGACGTTGGCAAGCATTTCTCGGTCAATGCGATGATCAACAAGGAGTCTGTACAGCAACGGCTGCAGCGTGAAGGAAGCGGCATTTCCTATACCGAATTTTCCTATGCGTTGTTGCAAGGGCTGGATTATGCGGAGTTGAACCGTCGCTACGCCTGTACGGTGCAAGTTGGTGGCAGTGATCAATGGGGCAATATCGTCGGGGGCATAGACCTCGCTCGGCGCCAGAATCGGGCGCAGACCTTCGGTTTGACCGTGCCGCTGGTTACCAAGGCGGACGGGACCAAGTTTGGCAAGACTGAAACGGGCACCATTTGGCTGGATCCCGCCAAGACATCACCCTATGCCTTCTACCAGTTCTGGATTAATACATCGGATGCGGACGTTTACAAATTCCTGAAT
>CAMYKE010000404.1 GCA_947258895.1 uncultured Pseudomonadales bacterium
GTGCTGGAAAGCATCGAACTCGAGCGGCGCCGCGGCGTCGGGCGAGTCAAAGCCGCGGTCGATGGGGTGCGCCAGGTGTGGCCGGCGGTATTTGCGTCGACTATGACGACCGTGCTGGTGTTTCTGCCCGTGTTGTTCGTGGCGGAAGAGGCGGGCCAGTTGTATTCCGACATCGCCATTGCCATTTCGGCTGCCATCCTTGCCTCGATGCTGGTGGCGATTACGGTGTTGCCCACCGCTGCGGCGCGCCTGGATTTCACGCCGCCAGACAAACCGAAACCCCATTGGCTGGGGCACAGGACGACCGCGCTGGGAACGAACTGCAGCCGCGGTGTTTTGGCGCTGGTGGCAGCGATTATTAAGACCCGGGGCCGGCAACTGCTGTGCATCGCCATCACCGTGGCACTGAGTGCTGCGATTATTGGCCTGCTAACCCCGCCCGCGGAGTATCTGCCGGAGGGTGAGGAGCCGAAAGTCTTCGCCGTTATGAACGCCCCACCGGGCTATAACCTGGTCACCATGGAGGCCATAGGGGCCGACATTAATCGTTATTTCCTCGATTTCGTCGGCGATGAGCCGGACCTGTTTCACCGCGGGGAGACGGCCGTCCCCGGGCTGAAGTACGTCAATATGCGCATGGCCCCGAACCAGATTCGAATCATTACCGAGCCAATCGACGCCGCTGACATGGAGCCGTTGATGGAGGCCATCACCGCAAAATACGAGGAGTATCCCGGGATGCGGGCGTTTGCAGCTCGCGGCTCCATTATTACCAGTAACGATGGCGGGTCTCGCAGTATAAACCTGGATATTTCCGGTCCGGACCTGAATGCCCTGTTCGGGGTAGCGCGCCGGGCCTATGAGCTGGCGGGTGAGGTGTTTGCGCAGCCAAGAATACAGACCAATCCGTCTTCCTTGACCATGGCACAACCTATGGTGGAGATTCATCCCCGTTGGGATCGTGCCGCGGAGGTAGGCTTTACCGCAGATACTTTGGGCTTCACCGTGGCAGCGCTGACCGACGGCAGCTATGTGGACGAGTTTTTCCTGGCGGACGACAAGATTGACATGTATTTGTACAGCCAGGCCGGCCAGGCCGCGGCGCTGGATAACCTGGCGCAGCTACCCGTTTATACGCCTGCTGGAAGCGTGCTGCCGCTGTCTGAGGTGGTCGATATTCGTGAGACTGTGGACACCAGTTCGGTGCGACGCGTTAACGGGAATCGCACCGTTACCCTGAATATCATTCCGCCGCGCAACGTACCGCTGGAAACCGGAGTTGAACGCGTACGCGAACAACTGGTTACGGTGCTGCGTGAGCGTGGCGAAATTCCCGCTGGTGTGAATATCAGCATCTCCGGGGCGGCCGATCAGCTCGATGCAACCCGTGGTGCGCTGGGCGGAAATTACCTGATCGCATTGATCATAGTCTACCTGCTGCTGGTAGCCATCTTTAATCACTGGGGCTACCCGATATTAATCATGACATCCATTCCATTGGGTATCGCCGGTGGGATCGTAGGGCTTTGGCTATTGAATGCCCTGGGAGGCCTGCTTCCGGTTGTTGGGCTGGCCGCGATCGTGCAGCCCTTCGACATGATTTCGATGCTCGGGTTCCTGATCCTGCTCGGTACCGTGGTAAACAACCCTATCCTGATCGTGCATCGGGCGATCTACAATGTCGAAAAGTCCGGCATGCAGGCGGCAGCGGCCGTGCAGGAGGCCGTCGAATCGCGACTGCGACCGATCGCCATGTCGACCCTCACGACGTTATTCGGCCTGGCGCCACTGGTGCTGGTACCCGGCGCCGGCACCGAGCTCTATCGCGGTGTTGGCGCTATCGTGATGGCCGGAATACTGGGAGCGGCCCTGGTCAGCCTTACCATGCTGCCGGCGTTGACCGTGTTGACGCTAGAGCTACGGGATCGCTGGTGGCCGGCGGCGCGTGCCAGCGACCAGGCCTGAAGGGTGGTTCGGCAAGATCACGGGGACGCGAGAGTCTCGAGGACGCCGTTTCCCTGTCGCTGCAGGCACCCGGATCCATGGCCTGGTTAGTGGATCCGGAAAAAGCGGATAACCGGATAGCGTAGTGTCCAGGACCGCCAATACTAACTGCAACGCTATTTCCCGGAATCCAGCGACTTATAACTTGCAGCACGGAACGGTTGTTCGACGCAGGGACTTGGGCGTAAAATATACGCTCACAATCTGCCGGGAGAAACCGATGAGCGATCGTCAAGCCTATATCGATAAAATGAAAGCCTCACTGGACGAATGGAATGCCGAACTGGACAAATTGAAGGCCAAGGCAGACCAGGCGCAAGCTGAAGCGCAGGGCAAGTACCGCAGCCAGATCGCCGAACTGGAGCGCCAAACCGAAGCCGCTCAAGCCAAACTGGAAGAGGTGAATAACGCCAATCAGGAAGCGTGGCAGGACATGCAAAAAGGCGTAGAAGCGGCATGGAACAGTCTCAGCGAGGCATTTTCCAACGCATTCAAACGCTATTAATCTGCCACAGACCTGCCCTGAGCCGGCACTGCGTAGAACGACACTTATCTGCCAGGCACGCCATTCCTGTGCATGACTACAGGGATTCAGGTGGTAGTACAGAGCCAGGAAGGGCCGTTGCGGACTAGCGCGTAACAGTAGCTCCGGCCGTTACCCTGTGCGCGGGACGTTCTGGCACCGATTCTTCGGGGGCCAATTTTTCGAGTACTGCTTTACCGTATATCAAAAGAATTACGACTGCTATTTTCCCTGCTGTTGAGTTTTGGCCTTGCGGGTCCCGCGAGCGCAGACCTGTTCATGGTGAAAACGGCCGAGGGTCCCGGATTTCGCTCGCCCCAGGAAGCTGCGGAAGTGCTGGAAAAAGGGATTTTGCCACTGTTTGACCAGCTATTGGTCCTGCAAAAGAGTAACCGTATCGTTGCCGGTGGACTGCCTGTGGGCTCACGCAAGTTTTACATGATCGTGGAGGCAGACTCCCACGACGAGGTTGACCGCATGGTCCGCGAGTTACCCGGCTGGGGCGTGTTCTCCTGGAAGGTCATTCCCCTGCAGACCATCAAGGGTCGCGCGGATATGGAGCGGGAAACGTTAAAGTCGCTGAAAGCAGAAAATTAAAGTTATTTAAAACAGGGGCGTAGCGCTGGAAGCTGGAAATCATGTCATATACGACGTGCGGCGCCCCGATCCCATTTTCCTCTGAAACTTCCCTCCGTCTTCGCTAGCCGCTATATCTCACCGATTCGGCGGCTAGCGCCCCGGCGGCACTGCGCCTGCCCTGAACATAGGTAACAGAGACCCGCCGTCGTTCCCTGCTGGATATCGCGTGCGAGTACGTGCCTGAACATTTTACATTTCTTGACGTGACTCGCTGACACCCCAGGCGCATGCTGTCCCCTCGAATGACCTCACACACGACGGGAGTGTGAAACAT
>CAMYKE010000405.1 GCA_947258895.1 uncultured Pseudomonadales bacterium
CCTTTGAGGAGTGGTACGAGAAAAACATGCCCGATAGGTGCAGAGAACTGGCTTATGATGAAATAGATGTGGAATGTATTAACGACAAAATACGAGCGAAAAGAAGTTTTTCTTCACAAACCCGATAGTAAGCGGCACTAGAATCCTGGAGCAGGCGCTGCCGGCAAACGCCCCCAGCGCCTCAAAAAACACCACTAAATCCCTATCGCATCAGCCAATCCGCAAGCGTATTATTGTAGCTGGCAAGAGCCTGTCAGCCGCCCAATCTCACCCGGGGCGGCGGGTTCGTTGCGAGACCGCCTGCGCTGGTCTGCAGCCATTTCCCAAGGCTGTTGCCGGGCAGGTGGTTGTTATTTTCTCCATGGAACGCGCTGCGAGGAGAATGACATGACCATTACCAATAGCCAGTCGGGCACCAACGTACACGAGGTGGCCGATGGTATTTATCGTATCAATACGCCCGTGACTTTCCCCAACGGGGGCGGGTTTACCTTTAACCAGTACCTCATCATGGACGATGAGCCGCTGTTATTCCACACCGGGTTGCGCAAGATGTTTCCCCTGGTGCGTGAGGCGGTCGCCAGTGTCATGCCGGTCGAGAACTTGCGCTACATCGCCTTCTCCCACGTGGAGGCGGACGAGTGCGGTTCGCTCAACGAATGGCTTGCTGCGGCGCCCCATTCGGTGCCGGTGTGCGGGGCTATTGCGGCGATGGTTTCCGTTGAAGACCTGGCCGACCGCAGCCCGCGCGCCCTCGCCGATGGCGAAGTGCTTACCCTGGGCACGCACCGGGTGCGCTGGTTCGATACCCCGCACCTGCCGCACGCCTGGGAATGTGGTTTCCTGAACGAGGAACATACCCGTACCCTGCTCTGCGGCGATTTGTTCACCCAGCGCGGCAGCAAGCAACCACCCCTCACCGAGTCGGATATTCTTGGGCCCAGTGAAGCCTATCGCCACGAGGTGGATTATTTCTCGCACACCAAACATGCGGATGGGATGCTGGAACGACTGGCCGGCGCGGAGCCCACCACGCTCGCCTGTATGCATGGCAGCGCCTGGAGCGGTAACGGCGCGCAACTGCTGCGTGCCCTTGCGGAGTCATTAGATGAGTCGTAGCGCGCCATCAGGAATGCGGGGCTGGGGAGGAATGCGACCGTGCGACTATTGGCGTTGGAAGACGAGATTGCTTCACTGCGTTCGCAATGACAATGTAGTATAGGTACTACCCGTAGCTAGTCGCGGTAGCCGCCCTCCCCTGGGCTACGGATGATACCTGTTCTGTCCCCGTTTATGCTTTCTGGCCTCGTGCAGTAGTCAAGGTTTGATACGGTTGGTAATCTATGGGTACATGGCAGAGATGCTAAGACAACCCTTATCACACTCACGATGGAGCAACCAATGCGGAAAGTCCTTGGCAGATTAACAAGCGTTTTTTTAGTTATCCTTTGTTCGCCGGTTATCGCAGCGGAATGGCATTGCATGGAAACGACCTCGCAATCGAGTGTCGATTTCGAGGGAACCGCGATACGGTCAATTTGTACGCCATTTACAAATCTCGACCCAACTGCTGCAAAAAAAGAAAAGAAAAAGTGCGAGAAAGGCAGTCGGAAAAATAAAGCTAAAGCATGGATGGAAGGCGACTGTCCGTCTGAGAATCTTATCGGCACCTGCACGATTACAACAATGGGCCCTGTAACCCTGCCACAACCAAAGATCGTGCACACCTACGAGGAATCGGGTGGTAATTTGAGTCTAGCAGACGAAGTGAACCTGGCCCGTCAGCAGTGCTCGCAAATGAGCTTAAATTCCGGCAAGTTTGTAGATGTTTCGTCCAAATAATATGGATGTGCCTGTCAAGGTTTATGAAGAGGTGCTGCGTGGGAGTACGGTGACTATTTCGCGGCCAGTCTCAACTAGAGAGCGTTTTGGTTGCTGAAAAAAGTTTTAAGCGTTGCGATTATCGACCCCGGCTGGTACTTCTCGACTTACGATCCGGGCAGGTTTAAGCCTGCGTCCCGGCCTTCCCGCGGCGGGCGAAAGTGGAGAAGAGTGATTGCTTCGCTTTGCTCGCAATGACAGGGGTCAGGGACTCGGGGCAGATAGATACGCAGCAGATTATCCTGGCGAACCTGAAACGGGCCCTGTCGGCGAACGATGCCTGTGCCTCAAAAACACCGCTACATAACTAATCCAGGCGGCAATCCGCAAACGTATTATTGTCGCTGGCAAAAGCCTGCCAGCCGTTCTATCTCACATGGTGCTGCGGATGAAACGTGCTCTGTCCCCGTCAAAGTTTGCCCTGTGATACGCGTTACCCTTGCCGCTCCAACGTAGGGCGTTTTCTCCAACCGATGAGGACCAAATCGATGCAAAGACTGCGACTGGGAGTCAGACAAATAGTGCTGTTTGCCGTTTGCAGTTCGCTCGCCCTGGCGGCGACTACTGCTGGTGGCGCACCCAAGCCGGAACTATGGGAAATGTGGACGCCCAGCGATGAGGTGAGTAGCGAGCGCATAGATCATGGTGCCTGGCAGCAGCTGCTGGACCGGCGGCTGGACAGCAATACCCCGTCCGGCATTAGCCGTTTCGATTATGCGGCAGTGGGGCCTGTCGAGCAGCAAGCCCTGGCCGATTATCTTGCCAGCCTGGCAATGATAGACCCGCGAACGCTGAACCGTGCCGAGCAGCGCGCGTACTGGATCAATCTCTACAATGCACTCACCGTACAGTTGGT
>CAMYKE010000406.1 GCA_947258895.1 uncultured Pseudomonadales bacterium
GTTTTGAGCAGTTACACTCACCGCGCTTTGCGTCCTGATCTTCATCGTGGATGTGGGTTATTTTCACGAGTACCACGATCAATTCAACCACTGGATTTTCAGTTTACTATTCGATGACCGCACCGCCATCGCCCAAACCATTTGGAAAAGTTATCCAGTCTTCCTGCTGATGTTCATGGCGGCAACGCTGATCGCAGGCCTGATCTGGGCAGGGCGGATCGCAGGGCACACAGCATTGCGGCGTTTCCCGCTTTCGCCCGCGCTTGCATCGAGCTGGCGCCAGTGGGCAACACCAGTCGTAGTCGTTTCCCTGCTGATCACCGGCATGCGCGCATCATTCGACAACAGGCCGGTCCAGGTCACCGCCGCCGCCACAACGAACGACGTCTTCCTGAACAAGCTGGTCCTCAACCCATTTGCAGCGCTCAAGCGCGCCATTCGCAACCATCAAACCCTCGCGCACTCGAAAGGCCTTGCCGCAATCCTTCCCGGTGGCGACATCCGCGCGGCGGCGCGGGATTGGTTCCCGAAAGTCACTGACGTGACAGACCTCGATGAACACCTGAAACGCATCGCGCCCGGTTCCCCGTCGGTGCCACCCCGGCACATCTTCATAATCGTCGAGGAAAGCTACGACACCTGGGGAATGCAGCCGGAAAACCTGGGGCTCCATGTCAACGAACGTTTGATCGCCCTGGGCCACGCAGGCTTTGCCGCGGATGCTTTCCTCTCGGGCGGGGACCATACCATTGCCAGTCTGTCCGCGCTGATCTCCGGCACCCTCGATACCGGCTTCAACGTGAACTACCAACCCTTGCCGACCAGGGGACTGCCTATGGCGCCGGCGGCAATTTTCAAACAGCTTGGCTATCGCACCCGGTTCTTTTATCCCGGCTACCTGAGCTGGCAAAGAATCGGCGAATTCTGCCGCGAACAGGGTTTTGACGAAGTCCACAGCGGCGTCGAAATAGCCTCAGACCAGCCCCACAACGAATGGGGCGTTCCCGATGAAGAACTATTCGACTTCGCGCTCGGGATGCCCAGCGACCAACCAACCTTCAACATAATCATGACCATTTCGTATCATGCCCCCTTCAGCGTGGACATCGATGCGAAAGGATTTCCCCGTCAGGCGCTCGCGAAGGAGTTCGCCGCGCGCGGATACAACGAGGAACAAACGCGAGTCCTCGGTCACCTTTGGTATGCCGACAAAGCGCTGGGCGATTTCGTCGCAACGGCGGAGAATCGATTTCCCCTCGCCCTCTTCGCCATCACCGGGGATCATTGGTCCCGACGTGAATTCAACAAGCGCCAAACATTACTCGTCCAGCGTGCTGTGCCATTTATTCTCTACGGTCCCGAAGTCCTCCGGGATGTGCCGCGGCCCCAGCACTTCATCGGCAGTCATCTTGACGTGATACCCACGCTGATTGAACTCAGCGCCCCGCGTGGATTTGAATACTACTCATTTGGACATAACATGCTGGATCCTGCAGCGCCTCCGATCGGTTACGGGAGCAACGCCGTCGTCACTCCCGACCTGGTGCTGGACGTTTCATCACAGAACCAGATCCAGGATCACCACGGCCAGCCGCTCACTAATAACGCCAGGACGGACGAACTCCGT
Organism: uncultured Pseudomonadales bacterium; assembly: GCA_947258895.1. Next base: position 1,628 of record CAMYKE010000406.1, read on the forward strand.
CTGCGTTACCAGCAACTAAGCGCCCTGAACTGGTGGCGCGTCATGAAGGGACCCAACCTGTAGGGTAATTCCGGGGACAGTATACTTAATTATCCTATCGCGCTATGTGCAATTACCGATGTAGAGTGCTTATAAAGCTGTTCAAGGAGGAACAGTATGGCGCGTATTGCACGGATTGTTCTGCCCGGGTATCCGCATCATGTCACCCAAAGGGGTAATCGAAGGCAAGAGGTCTTCTTTAGTCGCGGTGACTATCAGGCATACCTGGAATATATTGCTCAGGGCTGCGCCGCGACACACACGCAGTGCTGGGCATATTGCCTGATGCCCAATCATGTTCATCTTGTTCTGGTGCCACAATGCCCTGACGGGTTGCGTAAGTCACTTGCTGAAGCGCATCGGCATTACACGCGCCGGATAAATTTCCGTCATGGCTGGCGGGGCCATCTCTGGCAGGAACGATTTCACTCATTTCCGATGGATGAGAAACACCTGATTGCAGCTGTACGCTACGTTGAACTGAACCCGGTGCGTGCGTGCCTGGTCACGCATGCCGGGGGCTGGCCCTGGTCCAGTGCGCAGGCGCATCTTCGAGGTCTGGATGACCACCTCGTGCAAGTGGCACCTATGCTCGCTCGAATAGGCAACTGGGAAGCCTATCTTCAGCAAACCGATTTACCGCAGGGGCTTGATACTCTCCGCAAACACACCCGCACCGGCCGCCCGCTCGGGAATGAGGCATTTATAGAAACCGCGGAGAAACTGGCGGGCCGTGCGCTGAAGCCCGCGCGGCCTGGCCCCAAGAGGAGGCCGGACACAAGGGGCAGTATGGTTTAATTAGGTATACTGTCCCCGGAATTACGGAATTATAAAACGACCCGGGAGGCAGGCATTGATAACATATAGGCAGATACTCAGCGTTTTGTTGCTGTGCGGCTTGTGGGGATGTGCGGCAGTTCAGCCGCAGCAGGTTGAGATGCAGCCAGTCCAGGACAGTCTGCCGGACGGGGAGGGCTGGTGGTATGCGCGTTTCCGGATGGCCCGTTCGGAGGATGATCCACCGAGCTGGTATCTCGGTACGCTGCTGGCCGGTGAGGTCATTGCGCCG
>CAMYKE010000407.1:0-2297 GCA_947258895.1 uncultured Pseudomonadales bacterium
TGAACAGGGAACGCCGGGACATCGAGGCCGAAATGAAAGAGCAAGCCCTGGCTGATTTGCAGTTGCCGGATGTCGACGAACGGCGGATTGGTCTGTGCCTGTATAATCCCGCCTGGCACCAGGGTGTGGTGGGGATACTCGCCTCCCGCATCAAGGAGCGCCTGCATCGCCCGGTCATCGCCTTTGCCGATGACGGGGAGGATGATATCAAGGGTTCTGCGCGCTCGATTCCGGGCTTCCATATTCGCGATGCGCTCGATGCGATCGCGACCGCATACCCGGGATTGTTGTGTAAATTCGGGGGGCATGCCATGGCGGCGGGCCTGTCATTGAAGAAGCAGGACTATGCGCGATTCGCTGCTGAGTTCAATCGCCAGGCCAGCAGCATTCCGGGTGCAGACCTCGCGGCGACGCTAACAACCGACGGGGCACTCACGGGAGATGATTTCAGCCTGCGCTTCGCCGATATCCTGAGCGAAGCCGGCCCCTGGGGACAGGCGTTTCCCGAACCATTATTTTCCGGGGAATTCAGGATTGTGCAGCAGCGGGTGGTCGGTGAGAAACATCTCAAACTGCGCCTTATCAATGGCGATACGGGCGAAGTGCTGGATGCCATTGCGTTTTTTGCGGATCTGACAAAATGGCCCAACCGGGCTCCGGCAGTGCGTATGGCGTTCAGGCTGGCAGCCAACGAATTTCGCGGCAATCGGTCGGTGCAACTAGTTGCAGACTACATCGAGCCCGTATTCAGTTCCTGAGGCGGAGAGCTCGGCACGATTGCGACCATTTTGCTTGGCCAGATACAGCGCCTCGTCGGCTTTCTGGACCACTTCCTCCCAGTCGGGGAGGGGTGCCTCTCCATGGTGCGAGCAACTCACCCCGGCGCTGGTGGTTAACACGCCAAAGGTGCTTTTTTCGTGGGGGTGCCGCAAATCGGCAAGACCTGCAACCAACCGGGCCGCGAGCAGCGCACCATTTTCTCCGGAGGTTTCGGGGAGCAGTAGCAGCAGTTCCTCGCCACCGTAGCGGTACAGGCGGTCTGATTTGCGGATGCTGGATTTAAAGTAGTTGGCGGCAAGCCGGAGCGCGTCGTCACCGGCCGCGTGGCCGTAATAATCATTGTAATGTTTGAAACAATCGATATCGAGCAGTACCAGGGTATAGGGTCGGTTATAGCGCACCGCGATTGCGTGCTTGTGTTCCATGTCCACTTCCATCGCGCGCCGGTTGCCGATATCCATCAGGTGATCTTCCATCGACAAGGCCTGCAATTCCTCGTTGGCTAGTTGCAGATCCCTGGTTTTGGCCTGGATCGATTTTTCGATTATCTCCGATTGCAGCTCGATGACATGGAAGTGTGCGTTGGCCAGATCCGACTGGGTTACGATACCTACCAGCACATCGTCATCATTGACCACGGGCAAGTGGCGGACCGTTTCGGCGCGGCTTACCACCAGTGCCTCAAACAGGGTTTCGTTCTGGTTCAACGTGATGAGCGGCGAGGACATGAATTCGCGTGCGGGCCTGGCGAGTACGCCCGGGTTGGCCTGGGCCTGCAACGCGAGGCCGACGATATCCCGTTCGGTGATTATGCCGGCAGGATGTTGGTCTTCGACCACCAGGACGCAGGAGTAGCGATTGGCCGCCATGATCTCGATTGCATTTACCAGGGGCTGGTCGGGAGAAATGGTGCTGATGTTTGCTGTCATCAACGATTCTACGAAAATATTTTGCACGGCGGTTCTCTTGATTAGGGAGTTCTGGCAGTCTGAAACCCCTTGTTCGTTTCAACCGCTGGTCTGCGCGCTAAAACGACCAGCTGTCGGGGAGTCTGCATTCGCTCGGCGGTTGGCGTCTGTTTCTCTGCGAACCATTCGCCCCGTCCTCTATTGAGTTTAGCAGAGGAATGCAGCGCCGCCAGAATTGCAGGTGATTTGTAGGCCTATAGCCGCCATCGTTAGCGTGGCAGAAAGCAGTTTTTCCCCGCTGTATCCTGACCAGAGCGCTGTAAATCGTGTGCCGCCTGCACTGACCGGCCAGCTACGGAATTTAGTCAGGCCAGCTGTCCCGATCCTGAAATTGCGGCTAGACTTTTCGGGTAAGTGCTTTTATTCTCTGGTTACCTGCTGCGGCCCGGCCCCGCATTGGCTGCAGTTGCGTTTAGGCGGCGACGTCTGCGTGGAGGGGCAGGGTATTTCCGCACCCGAAACCAGAACCATCAGGTGTAAGGCTTTTGATTGGAATGCAATGCAAGAATAAGACGGCGATCGAATATCCTGGTTTAGGATGCCCGCATT
>CAMYKE010000407.1:2401-5135 GCA_947258895.1 uncultured Pseudomonadales bacterium
ATCGATCGTTTTGACTCCGCCGCTGCGTTTATACAGGACATCTCAGCTATCGGCCCGATACTCAAGCGCATCGAGCGCCGCCGCATGTTCGTTCAGGGTGATGAAGTCTGCGCGATCCTCACCTACGAGACGACTATGGATGAGCTGGAATCCACCCGCATGGCACATTTGATCCGCGTGAGTGAAGGACGCATATCAAGCATCGAGAGCTTCTTTGACGTGCGCGCCTACGCCCGCATGTTCGACACGGAGCGCTAATGAATAAGTCGGCAGATGCGAGCAGGTCAACGTTTTTTCCTGGCGTAGTGAAATAGCCGAACACGAACTGGCTATTGAGTAGATTGCCCCTGAATCCAACAGAAGACGCTCACCGGGTACTATCGCTAACTGATGCGGGCTCGCGGTCATTGACGATACGCTTCAAAGTATTGACCAGTTTTATCTTGTCACGCCGGTTCAGAAAGGAGCCCAATTCCAGGATATTCCCTTGATTGCGAATGCTTATCACCGGTGTAGCCCAGTTGCTTTCCGGCTTTTCGACATGAAAGCTGGACCAGACGCGGGGAAAAATCCATTCCTGGGCCGGTTCGCGGGTACCGCGTTCGATTCGCACCTTGTCATCACTGAAGGTGATGACTTCCTGGCTGGCATTATGCCGGGCAAAAGTATAGAGGCAGCTGAATAGCAGCAGGATCTCCAGTCCTGAGAACGGCAGGATCACCCAGGCGCCGAGCATAGCAAAGGAGCCGCCGATCAGGATTGCCAACAGCGTGAGTGAGCCGACCAGTGCCACGTTGCCGCCCCAACTTAGCGAGCTGTTGGGACGCAGGGTGACAAAAATAATATGCTGTTCCGGCAACCGGGTAACAATTACCATGTTTTCAGGGCCGTCTCCGCGGTTTTTACCAGTCTTTCGATTATACGCTTTTTGTAACCCATCTGGTGGTCGGCGCCACTGGTCCGCAGCAGTGTCCGTTTCGGGCTGGAATATCTAATTGGCAGCGGTAGTGCATTGGGACCAGCTGATCATTCATTCTGGTTTGGCAATAGGGTAGAATGCAGCGTTTTTTACCGAACCATAGGCCATTGGAACGATATGTTGGAAGTCAACCCTGTTATTCAAACGCTCAAAGAGCTGCATGAACGTACTGACACGCTTCGGGGGTATCTTTGACTACGCAGCTAAACATGATCGCCTGCAGGAGGTCGAGCGTGAGCTGGAGGACCCGGAAGTCTGGAATGATCCGGAGCGGGCGCAGTCGCTAGGCAAGGAACGGGCACAACTGGAGACGATTGTCCAAACCCTCGATTTGCTGGGAAACGGAATCGCTGATAATCGGGAACTGCTGGAAATGGCGGTTGACGAGCAGGATGAAAGCGCGGTCGAGGATATTGTCGGGGAGCTGGAACAGTTGCAGAAACAACTGGAAGGCCTCGAATTCCGCCGCATGTTTAGTGGCCCGATGGATGGCAACAGCGCGTTCCTCGATATTCAGGCCGGCTCGGGCGGCACCGAGGCGCAGGATTGGGCAGAGATGCTGCTGCGGATGTACCTGCGCTGGGGTGAACGCAAGGGTTTCAAGACCGAGTTGCTGGAGGTTTCGGCGGGGGACGTCGCCGGGATCAAGGGCGCGTCGATCAAATTCGATGGTGAGTATGCGTTCGGCTGGTTACGTACCGAGACCGGTGTGCACCGGCTGGTGCGCAAGTCGCCCTTTGATTCCGGCAATCGGCGCCATACATCGTTTGCATCGGTCTTTGTATCCCCCGAGATCGACGATGACGTAGAGATCGAAATCAACCCTGCCGATCTGCGGATCGACACGTATCGTTCCAGCGGCGCAGGAGGCCAGCACGTGAATACCACGGATTCGGCGGTACGGATTACCCATGAGCCGAGCGGGATCGTAGTGCAATGCCAAAACCAGCGATCCCAGCACCAGAACCGTGATTTTGCGATGAAGCAGTTGCGGGCCAAGTTGTACGAGATGGAGATGCAGAATCGCGCGGCAGAGGCGCAGGCGACCGAGGATACTAAAGCGGATATCGGTTGGGGTAGCCAGATTCGGTCCTATGTGCTGGATTCATCACGCATCAAGGACCTGCGCACTAACGTGGAAACATCGAATACCCAGGCCGTCCTGGACGGCGATATTGACCGATTTATCGAAGCGTCACTGAAAGCGGGTTTGTAAGCAGCGGTCGCACACCAGGCACCACCAATTCGAGAGAAATTGCATGACAGCAGAAGATCAGGATGTAACGGTCGACGAGAATAAAATAATCGCCGAACGGCGCGCCAAGCTCAACGCGTTACGCGAGCAGGGCGATGCCTTCCCGACAGATTTCAGGCGCGATGCGTTCGCCGCGGATTTGCATGCCGAGCACGGCGACAAGGATAAGGAGGCATTCGAGGAGGCCGACATCCAGGTCAGCATGGCAGGCCGCATGGTACTGCGGCGGGTGATGGGCAAAGCCAGCTTTATCAGTCTCCAGGATATGACCGGCCGCATGCAATGCTATTTGCGCAAAAACGAACTTCCGGAAGGTGTCTACAACGAATTCAAGCGCTGGGACCTCGGCGACCTGGTCGGAGTCAGCGGCAAGCTGTTCAGGACCAATACTGGCGAGCTGTCGGTGCATGCCATCGAACTGCGGCTGCTCACCAAATCGCTGCGGCCGCTCCCCGATAAACACAAGGGGTTGGCCGACCAGGAAATGCGCTACCGCCAGC
>CAMYKE010000408.1 GCA_947258895.1 uncultured Pseudomonadales bacterium
AGCGCGGCGGGGGCAGCGTTATCGTAACTGAGTCCGATCCATTTGGCGGCGAAAAATGCCAGGGCGAACACCGCCAGGGTCTGCACGGTCAGGGGAATCGCGATCCACAGGATGGTCAGGGGGTTAGCCATGATGACCTCGCCCTTGAAGGAAAACAGCAATACCAGCGTGACCAGCAAGGCGGTTATGGTTACCGGTGTCAGGTGGTGCAGGAACTTTTCCTTGAACCATTGCTCGCCCTTGTGGCGCAGGATATAAATCCGCGACAGATAGCCGCACACCAGCGGCAGCGCCACGTAGATCGCGATCGATAACAGCAGCGCCTGCCAGGGAATCGGCAACCGGCCCACGCCAAGCAAGTAACCGCCCAGGACACCGTACAGCAGTAGCATGGTCAGCGAGTTGATCGCCACCATGACCAACGTCAGGCCATCGTTACCCCGTGCCAGATAGCCCCACACCAGCACCATCGCGGTGCACGGCGCAATGCCCAGCAGGATGCAGCCTGCCAGGTAACTGCGCCACAGGGGCACCTCGAGCATCTTGATGCCGTCGACCAGTACTACCGTGCCGGCCCCGTGCTGCGCTCCCAGGCCCAGGTCGAGGCCCAGTGGCATCTTGACCAGGTCCGTCGCCTCCGGACCAATCACGCCGTAGAACAATGTGCCGAGGAAGAAGCTGGCGATCGCATACATGGTGAAGGGTTTGATACCCCAGTTGATAAACAGCGTAAGGAATACCGGCGGGCCACTCCTGCCCGCCTCGATGACCCGGGCAAAATCGATCTTCACCATAATGGGGTACATCATGAAAAACAGGCAAATGGCGATGGGGATCGAAACCACCGGCGCCCCGTCAATGGTGAGCGCCATGGCATCGAGATCCCGAGCGATACCCGGCGCAACTTTACCGAGCGCGATGCCCCCGACCATGCACAGCGCGATCCACAGCGTCAGGTAACGCTCGAACAGGCTTGACATGTGTCGTTTCGGGGTTTGCGAAAGATCGGCAGCACGGGCATCCACGGTCATGATACGGTCCTTTGCTAATGGGAATTTCAGGCGGGGAGATGGGATTCGAGCTGCGCGACAAACTGCCGGATCTCGTCGCGAACGCGTTGGTAGTGCGCAAACGCCTCGGCTTCAGTTGCCGCGCTGCGAGCCAGCCTGGGCGGATCATCGAAGCCGAAATGCAGTTTACGGGTAGTACCTGGCAATATCGGGCAGGTTTCGTCGGCATGGCCGCACACGGTAATCACCAGATCGAGCCGCACGTCGGCCAACTCGTCCAGGGTTTTCGAATACTGGTTGCTAATGTCGACGCCCGCTTCCTGCATTGCCCGCACCGCAAGCGGGTTCAGCCCATGCTTTTCAATACCCGCGGAATAGAACGTATATTTGTCTCCCCTGAGCGCCCGGCCCCACCCTTCGGCCATTTGGCTGCGGCAGGAATTGCCGGTACAGAGAAACAGTATGCTTGCACCGTCTTGCATCAGGATACCCTCTCCTGTGTGAGTACGCATTCAGCCCCTGCGCAGCAGTCCTCGGTCAGGAATTGAATGAGGTTGTTCATGGCTGCAAATTGTGCGCTGTAGCACTGGTTGCGACTGAGCCGCTCGCTTTTTACCAGCCCTGCATGCCGCAGTGTCTTGAGGTGAAACGAAAGGGTCGGCGCAGGAATCTGCAGCCGCTGCGCGATATCCCCTGCCAGCATCCCCTCCGGCCCTACCTGGACCAGCAGGCGAAACACCGCAAGGCGATGCTCCTGAGCCAGCGCGGCTAATGCGGTTACGATATCTTCCAGTTTCATATTTTTATATTATTGGAAATATAAAAATAAGTAAAGCCCCCGCCCTGGCGAACTGCGCCTACCTGCGTTCATTGCAAGGGCCGCGCTTCTGCCCAACAGTTCGATTTGCCGCTGTATCGATGAGAGTTTCGCGCTAGAATGCCGGTACGCCAGCCATCGAGCGACACTTGTTAATGTTTGAATCAGCGGAACTGGGTCACAAGCTGTCCAAAGCCAAATTTCGGGAGCTCGAAAAGCCGCTGCGCATCGAGCTGCTAAATGCCCAATTCAACCTGGTGGAGTCGCAGGACTTCAGCCTCCTGATCGTCATCAACGGCTCGGATTACAGTGGCAAGTCAAAACTGGCACATCGGATTACGGAGTGGCTGGATGTCCATTACCTGAAGACGCTCGCCTACAAGCCACCGGACGATTACGAGCAGCGCCTGCCGCCACTGCAGCGCTACTGGGCGGGTTTGCCCGCCCGCGGGCGTATCGGGCTGGTATTGGGGTCCTGGTATAACGAGCCGATCCGGGACTTCGCGGCAGGGATCATCTCCGAAAGCGAAGTGCTGGAGCAACTGCAGGAGCTAGCGCAGTTTGAATACTTCCTGCGTGCCGAGCGGGTCAAAATAGTGAAACTCTGGCTCGACCTCTCCGCCGATAGCCTCCGCAAACGGAGCAAGGCCGCAGGTAAAAAATCCAAAAAAGCGTCGAAGTCAGCGCTTCTCAGCGAGTGGGAAGGCCTGGAAAATCTCGGCCGGGAAGAACTGGAGAAATTGGGGGAGTTGATACTCACCCATACCAGCACCCACTGGGCGCCCTGGCATGTGGTCGCCGCCGACGACGGCCGCTACCGCGACATCTTCTCCTTGCAACTGCTGCTGGAATACCTGCAACGACCCTACTCTGAACTGGAGGAGACCGGCGGCAGCCGGTTGCCCGC
>CAMYKE010000409.1 GCA_947258895.1 uncultured Pseudomonadales bacterium
GAGCAGCAAGCAGATACGAACGATAAATCCAGTAATCAGGCGCAACACCCGGATGGGAGAAAATAAATGATCAGATCGCTGCTGGGTAATCAAAGCGCCAAGTTCAGGATCGCGATAGGCCAGGTCAGTATCCTGGTAAGCGTGCTGTTGGTAGCGGCCTTTGTCGGATTGGTTCCCGAACGAACATCCGCAATTCTGGAAGGTCGCACTGCGGTTGCAGAGGCCGTGGCGGCGAATAGCTCGGTATTTATTACGCGCTCGGATCTACGCCGCGTCGAGGCCAATCTACAAATTGTTGTGGAACGCAATGACGATATTCTTTCGGCGGCGGTCAGGCGCAAGGATGGCGAAGCGGTAGTCACGGTCGGCGAGCACGAGAATTACTGGCAGCCGATTAAGCGGGGCAAGTCCACGATGACCCAATTGCAAGTACCCATTCTGGAGCGGGATCAGCAATGGGGAACGGTTGAGCTGAGATTTAAACCGGTGCTGCGGAGTGGTTTGATCGGATTTCTGTTCGACCCGCTGTTTCACCTGGTCACGTTTATCAGCCTGGTAAGTTTTGTCTGCTTCTACTTTTATCTGGGCAGGATGCTGAAGCACCTTGATCCATCCCAGGCCATTCCCGAACGGGTGCGCTCGGCCCTTGATACCATGGCTGAAGGATTGCTGGTGCTGGACGCCCGACAGAATATCGTGCTGGCAAATTCGGCGTTTGCCACCCTGGTGGGCAAGTCGTCCGCAGCGTTAATGGGATGCCGCATCGCAGATTTTTCCTGGCAACTGGAGGATGAAACGCCACTCGATAACGAGAATGCGCCCTGGAATGCGGTGATCAGGGAAGCGGCACCGCAGATGGGAGTAATTCTGCGGTTGCGACTTGCAGACGATGAGCGTCACTCCTTCATGGTGAATTGTTCGCCCGTGCTGGGAGCTGAAGGCAAGGCGATGGGGGTGCTGGTGAGTTTCGATGATATCACCGAGCTCGAGGAGAAAGAGGTGGCGTTGCGCCAGTCCATGGAACTGGCAGAGCAGGCGAACCGCGCCAAGAGCGATTTCCTGGCCAATATGAGCCATGAGATTCGCACCCCCATGAACGCGATCCTGGGTTTTACAGAAGTCCTGAAGCGCGGCTACCAGAAGAGTCCCGAAGCCAGCGCGAAATATCTCGATACAATCTCGTCCAGCGGCAACCATTTGCTCAACCTGATCAATGATATTCTCGACCTGTCCAAAGTTGAAGCCGGTCGCCTGGAGGTTGAAGAGGCTTCCTGTGCAGTGCACGAGATCGTCAAGGACGTACTGCGCATCATGGCCGTCAAGGCGAGCGAGAAGAAAATTTCGCTGGAATATTGCCCCGCGGGACCGCTTCCGGCAACGGTAACATCGGATTCGGCGCGGCTGCGACAGGTACTTACCAACCTGGTGGGTAACGCCATCAAGTTTACTGAAACCGGTGGTGTGCAGGTGGTGACCCGCCTGCAGGAAGCGGGCGATGCATCCAGCATCACCATCGATGTCATCGACTCCGGGATCGGGATGACCACCACCCAGGCGGAGGCGGTCTTTAATCCCTTCGTACAGGCCGACTCATCGATTACACGGCGCTTTGGAGGCACGGGCCTGGGCCTGACCATCAGCAAGCGCTTCGTGGAGGCACTGGGTGGCGATATCAAGGTCAGCAGTGAAGCCGGTAAGGGCAGCACCTTTAGCATAGTACTGCCGATTGGTACCGTGGCCGGCGTCCCGCAGCTGCAACCGCAAGAACTGTTATTCGACGAGCCGGCAAGTGCTGGCGAAGAAACAATGCGCTGGCTGTTCCCCGCCGCGAAAGTACTGGTGGTGGATGACGGCGCTGAAAACCGCGAATTGTTGCAGGTCGTCCTTGGAGACCTGGGACTGCAAATCGATGTGGCCGAGAATGGCAAGATAGGCGCGGATATGGTCTTCGCAAACGACTATGACCTGGTATTGATGGATGTAAACATGCCGGTGATGGGCGGCTTCGAGGCGGTCGGCCTGATCCGCAGTAAAGGAGAGACCCTGCCGATTATTGCCTTGACGGCAAATGCGATGAAGGGCGTCGCCGATGACTGCCTCGAGGCGGGCTACACCGGCTACATGGCGAAACCGATCAATCTCGACGACCTGACCAGCATGCTGGCTACCGAGCTCGGGGGCAAGCAAGTGCAGGCTTCAGAGGCGACCAATACCGATACCTCGGCTAGCGCGGAACCGGCGACGGAAATGACCGCGAACCCCACCGCGACGGCGGTTACCGAAGAGCCCGCGGACGAGGGCCCGATCGTTTCCAGCCTGCCGATGAGCAATGAAAAACTGCGCACGATTGCCGAGAAATTCATCGTCCGCCTCGGCGAGCAGCTGACCGAATTTGAAGCTGCCTGCACGGCGCAAGATAGCGCGCGATTGGCCGATCTTGCGCACTGGTTGAAGGGGTCAGCCGGATCGGTGGGATTCCACCAGATAACGACGCTGGCGGCCGAAATGGAACAATGCGCCCTGAATAACCAGCTCAACCAGGCAACAGCGCATGTCGCGGACCTGCGCAGCAAATACCCGCGGATTACCGTTACCGGCGAGGTGCAGGCGCTAACGCCCGCCAGCGATGACGATGGTGCAGGGAACTATGACTTGCCGGATGTCCTGCACTCCAAGCTGCCGGGTCACCACAAAAAGTTTCAGCTGATTATCCAGAAGTTCGCCACTCGGCTG
>CAMYKE010000410.1 GCA_947258895.1 uncultured Pseudomonadales bacterium
AGTCCCGTTTCAAGATCGGGCTGGAGTGCCCGACCAAGCTGTTCTATACCGGCAAACCGCAATATCCTAACCAGAGCCTGGAGGATTCTTTCCTGGAGGCGCTGGCGCAGGGCGGTTACCAGGTGGGTGAACTCGCGAAACACTACTATCCCGGCGGCCACGATATCAAAACCCTGGATCCTGAGGAGGCGCTACGGCAGACGGCCGAGTTGCTCGAACAGGACCGGGTGACGATTTACGAGGCGGCGATTTGCCATGACAACCTGTTTATCCGTATTGATATCCTGGTGAAGGATGGTGCGCACTGTGATTTGATCGAGGTGAAGGCCAAATCCTTCGATCCCGGTGCGACCCGATTCATGAAACAGAACGGGAGCGGATTGCTGTCTGCGTGGGCGCCGTACATTTACGATGTGGCGTTCCAGCGCCATGTATTGGCGAAGGCGTGCCCGTGGCTGGAAATTGATAGCTACCTGATGATGGCGAATAAAGCCGTCGCGGCCGCGCGTGATGGCCTGAACACAAAATTCAGGATCAGCCAACAGGGAGACAATCGCGCCGAGATCATCGTCGCGGATTCCCTCTGCGTCGGGGACATCACGCCTGGATTATTGCAACCAGTCGACGTGAACGACGCGGTCGCCTATGTGTTGGGAGAGGAACGTTTCGGGGAGGGAGATTTTGCGGCCTACGTCGAGTTCCTTGCCTCGCTATACGAGCGCGATAAACGCGTACAGGGCCCGATAGGCAAGTTTTGTATGAGCTGTGAGTTTCAGTGCTCGGCGGACGATGAAGCGGCGGGCAAACGTAGCGGTTTCAAGGAGTGCTGGCAGACGACGCTGGGCTGGAGCGAGGCGGACTTCGCAGCGCCGCGGGTGACCGATATCTGGAACTTTCCCGCCGCGGACAAGCTGATCCAGGCGGGCAAGATCAAAATCTCCGATTTGAGTGAGGGTGACGTGCCGGTAAAGCCGGCTGCTACGCCCGGTTTGTCGCCAAGTGAGCGGCGGTTGCTGCAGGTGGAGAAAGCACGGCTCCAGGACAGTAGCGCCTATCTGGATACGGCAGGGTTGCACGCGGAAATGGCGGGGTGGCACTATCCGTTGCATTTTATTGATTTCGAAACCACGGCGGTTGCTCTGCCGTTCACGAGGGGCCGGCATCCCTACGAGGGCATTGCGTTTCAGTTTTCACACCATGTCATGCACGAGGACGGTCGCGTCGAGCACGCCGGTGAGTTCCTGGATAGCCGCGTGGGACACTTCCCTAATATTGATTTTGTGCGGGCGCTGCGACGGCAGCTCGAGGGGGACGACGGCACCATCTTTCGTTATTCCAGCCACGAGAACACCTACCTGAATATTATTTATCGCCAGCTCCACGATACGCGAGGGCTGGCGGCTGTTGAAGTGGCCGAACTGGCGGAGTTTATTCGATCGATCAGCCACTCATCTGCAGGTGCCGCGTCCGAATGGCAGGGCGAACGCGATATGGTCGACCTGTGGACCCTGGTAAAACGCTACTTCTATGACCCCGCGACCAACGGTTCCAATTCCCTGAAGGATGTGTTGCCGGCGATCCTGAACGGTTCGGAATTTATCAAGCGCAAATACTCGCAACCAATCTATGGCAGTGCCAACGGGATTCCCAGCAATAACTTCGTCGACTGGACCTGGGTGACTTTCGATGGCGGCAGGGTGGTGGACCCGTACCAGTTGTTGCCCAGGTTGTTTGAGGATGCGCCTGACAACCTGGATGAGCTGTTGTCTGCTAGTGATAACCTGGCGAACGGTGGCGCCGCCCTGACCGCGTATGCGAAAATGCAGTTCACCGAGATGAGTGACTACGAACGGGAACAGTTGCGCTCGGCATTGCTAAAGTATTGCGAGCTGGATACGCTGGCGATGGTTATGATCGTCGAGGCGTGGCGAGATGCGATTCGCAATCCGGACATCGAACCGGGATCGGCCCATGCCCCCGCCGGGTGATTAACAGTCGGCCAACACAACGAATCGCTTGAAACGGCGATTCGCCACCGAAATCAAGGAGAGTACCCATGACTAACGAGGCGCTAAGGACTACTGCAGGCCGTGGCAAGCTGTATGAAGGTATTGTCGACACGATCGGCGATACGCCCTGTATACGCATCAATAACCTGGCGCCGGAGCACGTGCGTCTGTATGTGAAAGCAGAGTTCTTTAATCCCGCCGGATCGGTGAAGGATCGTTTGGCTATCAGTATTATCGAGGAAGCAGAGCGCGGGGGCGATTTGCGGCCGGGGCAAACGGTGGTGGAAGCCACCAGCGGCAATACCGGCATCGGACTGGCGATGGTGTGCGCGGCCAGGGGGTATCCGCTGGTGGTGACGATGGCAGACAGCTTCTCCATCGAACGACGCAAACTGATGCGCTTTCTGGGTGCCAAGGTGGTGTTGACACCCCGCGCGCAAAAAGGCTTTGGTATGTACCAGAAGGCCGTGGAGCTGGCAGAGGCGAACGGCTGGTTCCTGGCGCGCCAGTTTGAAACGGACGCCAATGCGAAGATTCATGAAAATACCACCGCGCGCGAGATTCTTGCTGATTTTGAAGGCGACCGGCTCGACTATTGGGTCACCGGTTATGGTACCGGCGGCACGATAACGGGTGTGGGCAGGGTATTGCGCAAGGAGCGCCCGAAAACGAAGATCATCCTGAGCGAGCCCGCGAACGCCCAGCTGGTCGGTAGTGGTG
>CAMYKE010000411.1:0-2727 GCA_947258895.1 uncultured Pseudomonadales bacterium
GCGCCGCCGTATCCATGGGATCGATCATGCCATTGCTGAATACCGAGCCATCGCTGAATACGTAGATCATGATCGGGGTGTTACGCCGCGCGGCATACTCCAGGCAGGCGCCAATACAGCGGCCCGCGCGCAAGTCTCGCGCCTCGCCGGTCCTGCGGTCGCCAGTATGGTAATCGTATCCGCCCATGGTGATCGTGCCGCAACCGGCGATGCCGTCCACCACCAGCTTCATCACCGAAGCGGTTTTGCGAAATTCGCTATCGTTGTCGAATTCTGCCTGGGTAAAGATACCGCCGGCGTCATTCACAATAAACGGGTCCGCCAGCACGTCCAGCGAAGAGGGGTCGGCAAACCGTTCCAAAGTATGGGCGCTGCGCAGGTACTCGCAGTAGAGGCGGCGCTTGAGCCGCAAATCCGGATCGGGGTCAGAGGGATTGCCCGGCAGCAGCGTATTTACCGCGCTGAGCTTGGCATCGGTAATACGCCGCATCTGTTCCATCACCGCGACCACGTCGGACGAGTCCGGATCCGGCAGCACGGTTCCCAGGTCTCCCACATCGACCAGCCCGGTGGTATCTTCGGGGCGGTCGACCTTGGTGGGACGCGCCTCCGGGTCGATCAGCAGGGCGGGCGCCATCGAATTGCCGCCCGATTCGCTGTTGCGCGAGCCGATCAGGTTCAGCACGGAACCCCGCAGGCCCGCCTTGTAAATGCCGTACATGGGATTATGGGGATTATTGCCGGTGTCGTTCTCCGAGCGTGCCGGGATCACCGCACCATTGGTATTGGCGACCGCGGTCGTCGCACTCTGGCGAATCCCCTGCAGGATCGCACTCTCGCTGTGAAAAAGCAGGCCCAGGCTGTCATCGATAAAGTCATTGGTGGGTGAATTGGCATTCACCGCATCGGGGAGGATATCCGGGGGCAGCCCCAGCTTGGAATAGCCCGCCGTGGACAGCGAATCGCGTTGCCCGCCGGGCCCACCGACCAGTACATTGGAGCCCGCAAAGTTAGCGCCTCCGGCCAGGTCGAAGCAGATAAACGGGATCTTCCTGCCTCCCGACAAGCCCAGCTTGCAGGTGGCGGCATCGTAGAACCCGGAACTCTGGAAATCCGGATCGATCGCCAGCGCGCGATTACCAAAGGTACCCAGTATCGAGGTACCCAACAGAGTTGCGGTACCGCTTTTGAAGCCCTGCGCGATCATCTCGCGACGGGTCACCGGACGGCGATGGTCGTTGAGCCGCAAAGGTTCGTTCAACCCAAATGATTGCTTGTTTCTAGCCATAATCCAAAACCTCTACGCGATAATTCTTCGGGTTACTTCATCAGCACTGCGCTGCTGCCCAGCACGCTGCCACACACTGCCTTGACGACCTGGCCGGTGGTGATGGTGCCACTGCAGGAGCCACTGCAGCGCGCCAGCCCATCGGGATCGCCATCGCCCACCGGGTCAAAAGGCGGATCGTTTTCATAGGGCGCGTTATCGGCGGGTTCGGTAATGAAATCCAGCAGGCTGGTGCGAATCGCAGTCCGGTCAGGCTGGGAGACTAACGGGTCCGTGTCGGTAATGGAGAACGCGCGATCCAGCAATGGCAGGATTACCTTGTTCTCCCAGTCCGCATCCGATACGGCATCCGCTTGCTGGGCGAAATTGAGTGGCGTACCGTCGGTGAAGAAGGCATCGCGGCGCGCGGGATCGTCAACCAGGGCGCTGCAATAGCCCATCGCCAGCTGGGTGACCGCCATCTGGTGTGAAGACAGGTACGCCTGGAAGTCGGCGATCACCGGCATCGATTGCTTGACGCTCTGGAACACCCCGTCCGCTACCGGATCCGTCATCGGTACCCCGGTAATGGCGGAAAAACTCGCACTCATTTCTTCAAAGGTACGGAACCCGATATCCGAGCTGACCTCGCCTCCAAGGGTGCGCGTATAGCTCAACGGTCCCGCCGGAGTAGTCTGGTCCAGCTGGCCATCGATCTCGCCGAAGGCGAGGAAAAACATGTCCTGGTCGGAGCCGTTTTCCAGTGCGATCACGGTCCCGATATCGGACAGCACCTGCCCCGCGGCAGTATAGCTGGCGGCATCGATGGTCGCGCTGACGTTGGCAAATCCCTGACCGGTCTCGACCTCACGGCCGTTAACCCCAATCCGGATGCCTCTGATCGCAATGCCATCCGGGTTGAAGGCATTATTGAGGCTGACGAAGAACGGCGCGTTGAACAGGTAGCTGCCGGCATCAAACTGGCTGACCTCGAATGCGACATAGCAGTAATTCGTGCGCGCACCCGCACCATCAATAGCGTGACACTCGCCGGGTCGATCGAGAATCTCGGAGACGCTAAACAGCAGGAAGAACTTGGCGCCGACGCCGACATCGTAATTGGTAACGATCTGTTCCTCGCTCAGTGCCCGATTATGGATCGCGACCATCCGCATCACCCCCTCCCAGGACGCATCCAGTGCGGTACTGTTTCCCAGCACCACCGAAAATGATGCATTCCAGGAATCCAGGATACCGCCGCCTTGCTCGTCTACATCTCCGGTGTACACGCCGTTAACGTAGATCCGGCGGCCATTGACCGGGTCGAAGGTCATCACCACATGTTGCAACGTGGCCTGGGCAAGCTCGGCATCATCATCCGTGGACAGGGCCGGATCACCGGCGCCATTATCATCGGTGACGCTGCTGCGATTGTAGAAGTCGTAGTCGTAAAGGTTCTG
>CAMYKE010000411.1:2828-3830 GCA_947258895.1 uncultured Pseudomonadales bacterium
GCTCATACTGCCGCCGGCATAACCGACAATCCAGGCATTCTCCTGACTGACATTGGCCGGTGCCACCCACGCCTCGATGGTAAATTCGCCGGTCGCCGTAATCAGGTCGCGCAGCTTGTTGCTGCCTGTAACCGCGCCCTGCGCCTTGCCCCCGGTCAGGGTGATTCCCCAGCCACCGAGCCACTCGTAGGCGCCGTTCAGCGTCAAGGGTACTTCCGGCTGGATGCCGCTGGTATCCGATACCAGTGTGCCCTGGCCTTCGCGAAATTCCCATTTGGCGATCACATCGGTTTCGAAGCGGCCGCCGGTACTGGCGACAATGCCGTGGTCATCCAGCACCAGCGCAGTGCTTATCAGCAGGTCCGGGTCTACCTGGGTCGCATTGATGCTGGCGGCAAACTGGCTGACGGCAGTGGTCATGTCGTCGGCGTCACTGTCACAGTCTTCGCTCCAGCAGTTGTGTGAATCATTTCCCAGACGCTGCACCACGCGCGAATTGGCGGGATTGTTCAGGTCGATCTTGCTGCGCACGGCGGCAAAGGCCACCTCCGGGTCATCACTGGCGAAGAACGGCGACTGCTGCTGGGACGCGGTATCCGAATGGCAATCGGAACAATGGGTGTTGAGCAAGTAGAGCAATCCGGAAGGTGCGGCAGTGAGCGGCCCAGTGCCGGTCGCTGGATCCAGCTGGGTAGCGGGATCAAGGTTCGCATACTGGGGAAACAGCTTGGTTGCCGTGGGATTCAAGGCCGGCACCGGCGTCAGCTGGACTTCCTGGCTGGAGGATTGGGAACCGGAAGCCCAGGCCTCGATGTAGCCCTGCATGGTAGTCGCACAGGCAGCGGTTTGGGCCGCACCCAGCCAGCAATTGTGTCCATTCGCTACCCGCTGGACCACCAGCGATGCGGCGGGATCATCCAGGTTTACGACACCAGCCGCCTGTTGCCAGGCGAAGTTGACATCATCGTTGTCCACGAAGGCAGTGGGGCCGACGCCACCCCG
>CAMYKE010000412.1 GCA_947258895.1 uncultured Pseudomonadales bacterium
GGAGCGAGCTGCTGTTCGATTATCCCAAGAATCCGGACCCACCCCGATCAATGCGCATAGCGCAGCCGGGTCAGGCGCTTCTCGCCGAAGCGCGGCAGGCTGAGCACATAGATGCCGCGATAGTCACTCTCATCGATGGTTCCCGCCCCGGCGCCCGAAAACAGGTAGATCAGTTGCGGCAAGGTATTGCTGTGTCCTGCAATAACCACGCTGCCTCCCCTGTGTTCAGACAAGACCTCTGCCACCAGCCGATCCGGTTCCGAGGCGCTGACGATGGTAACGTTGAGCCCGAGCGCCTCGGCTAGCGGTTGCAGCGTCTGCTGCGTACGCCGGTATTCACTGGCGTACAGCCCCGTGATACCCGCCTCGGAAAGCATCTCGGCAAGTCCGGCCGCGCGTGCACGGCCTTCCTCGGTAAGGCCCGGATCATCGCCGGCGTCCGCGGTCTTCTCGGCATGCCGCACCAGAATCACCGTGGTGGTGGTCATGTTCAGATACAGCCAGGCCAAAGTCACCAGTGCTGCACTACCGAGCAATATTGGAACCAGCAGAGGCGTGAAAAAAGTGCGCCTGCGGAGTCTCGGGTTCTGCTTCTTCATCATGCTACCGATCCTGCCCGCGACCGGCACCGGTCTTGTTGTCACCGGCATCCCTGCCTACCACCTTGAATTCACCCTCCAGGGTGTCCCCGGCCTTGCCTCCGGTATTCCTTCCGGCGACCTGCGGTCCCTTGCGAGTCAACCACCAGCGCCTGACGAGAAAAACCATCCAGAACACGGTGCCCAGGAGCAGCGCGACAAAGAACACGACGAAACCCAGCGTGATCAGGCTGAAAACAAACACGAGCCCCAGCACGGCGGCAACAAGTTGCCCGCCGAAGCCAGGAGCAGATGGAGGCAAACGTTGCGCCATGATCGTCAGGCCTGTGCGAAGTAGTCGTGCAGGTATTCTTCAAAACTCTGGGAGTCAGAGGCTTCGATTTCCGCCTGTCTCGCCAGCGACGCCGCAGCCATTTCATCATAGGCCAGCGCCGTACGCGTGCCGGGAGGGTCTTTGCGAAACAGTGCATGGTATTCCTGCGACCGGCGCAAAGCAAAGCCAAAAAACGGCTCCTCTCGCTCGCGCATCTCGGCAAGGACGCGCGCAGACGGCGTCGCTTCCGGGTTGCCAGCCTCGGCCAGCTTCAGTCGCACGGCCGCTTCATAGGGACCGTCTGCCTCACCGTCGACCAGCCGCGCCACGGGGAGCAATGACTCGCAGATCTCATTGGCCCAGTCGACCAGCGCCTTCTGCGTGCCGTCATCCGTCAACTGTGCGCCAGGCGCACGACCGCAGCAGGCCGAGCGGCTCTGATTCAACTGGTTGATCTTTCTCTCCTGTGCCGTGGCAGGGGGGCTGTCGGTGAAAAGGCAAAAGAGCAACAGAATCTCGATAAAGCGCATGGTGTCCTGACTGATACCGATCGGGGAAAACGGATCAACGTCCAGAGCGCGCACCTCGATGTAGGCGACGCCCCGCCGCTTGAGCGCCAGCGTTGGCTTCTCACCCGACATCGCTATCTGCTTGGGCCGTGCGAAGCTGTAGTACTCGTTCGCTATTTGCAATATGGACGTGGTGAGCTGCTGGTAATCGCCATTCTGCCTGACGCCCAGGCGCTCGTAAGGAGGATAAGGCGTGTAGATCGCCCTTTGCAGTCCGTCTACGTATTCACGCGGGCTGTTATAGCTGATGTCGAGCTCCGCCTGGCTGGGGTTGTGATACCCGATGTCGCTCATGCGCAGCGACGTCGCAAACTTGCCATAGGCCGTATTGGCATCAAACTCGGACAGGCTGCTACCCAGCCCTCCGCCGAGAAATGTCTTGCATACAGCCGGCGAGCTGCCAAAAAGATAAGGAACGATCCACCCTAGTCGCTGAAAATTTCGCAGCAGGCCGAAGTACCGTTCATCGATGTACTCGCGCAGTGGCCGGCTATCCTTGTCGATCGACTGCAACACCGGCCACAGGGAGACCGGGATCGAGTAATTAAAATGCACACCTGCTATGACCTGCATGACGCGCCCGTATCTATTTCCGAGCCCACGGCGATAGATGTGCTTCATCAGGCCCACGTTGGACTGGCCGTACACCGCAATCGGTATGTCTGCGTCGCCACCCACCGCGCACGGCATACTTGTAGCCCACAGCAGTTCATCGCTCAGGTGACTGTATACGACCTGGTGAATTTCGCGCAGGGCCGCCCAGGCGTCTGACACCGTGCGCTCGGGTGACGTCACAAGTTCCAGCAGGGCCTCCGAATAATCGGTAGTGATCCGGGGATGGGCCAGCGCAGAACCCAGGGCCACCGGATGCGGCGTGTGCGCGATCCGGCCCTCCGGCGTCACCCGCAGACTTTCCTTTTCAATGCCGCGCAGCCCGAGCGCGAGCTCCGCCCTGACATCATTCTGGCTGAGGCGCTCAAGCTGCAAGGGCGTCAAGTGAATCAACTCAAGTCCTTTCCGGTTCAGGCGATGATTAAAGGGATAACGGCATTATAGGCGCCGCTTGCCTCCAGCATACGACACACCATGCCGTTCATCGTTCCAGTGAATACTCGAGGTCCAGGCTCTGGTTAAGGCCGGATTCCGCTCTCAGGTTCCATTTTGAGCTCAGCACGTAGCGCAATCGCAGCGTATTCACGGGCTCGAAAAGGCCAATGCCGTAACTTGCATAGAGGCGGG
>CAMYKE010000413.1 GCA_947258895.1 uncultured Pseudomonadales bacterium
TGTTCATGTCCATGATCTACCCCATCATCAACTCCAAGGGCATTAGTTGCTTTCCCAAATCGGAACACGGGGCAGTTGCCGGGGTAATCCTGTTCTTTACCGCCGCATCCGCAGCCATTGGTCCCTTTTTCATGGGTGTTTTCAGTGATCTGATGGGCGGTGAGGCAAAATATGGATTCTATCTTGCCACTGTTTTTGCCGGGCTCTTGTTTCTATGTGCGGTGTACAATTTTCTACGCAATCCTACCCAGCAAGTGCTGGAGGCACTCAATCGAAGCGAATACGAAGCAGCGAGTTGATCGGTTGTGGATTCGGATGACTTCGGTTTCGCCGCCATGACGGGTGGCCGCCTTGCAGTCCTGAATACATTCCTAAGTTGGTTCGCAATCGTTTGAAAAATTGGTGTAATCATGTCCTGTGAGCGCGGGGCCCGTAAATCTGGAACCCGATTTACGCGGCTAATACGCAACCACAGTCGGCGATTACAGCCCGCGCTGACTTCCCAGGCGGACCCATAGTTGCGAGCCGGGTATATCGCCTTACAAAAACATATCGTTCGAATTCACCGGCAGCGGAGTTAACCATGACTAAAGAAATCCCGACGCTCTATGCTGAGAGGCATCGCCCACAATTTCATTTTTCGCCGCCCCAAAACTGGATCAATGACCCTAACGGTATGGTCTACTACGCAGGGGTTTACCACTTGTTTTACCAATATAACCCCACCGACAAGGCGTGGTCAGATATGAACTGGGGGCACGCAACCAGTACCGACCTGGTGCACTGGTCCCACAAGCCCGTTGCTCTGCACTCCGAACCCGACGGCCTGGGGTACATCTTTTCCGGCAGTGCCGTCGTCGATTGGAACAATACCTCGGGTTTGCAACAGGGTGACCATCCGCCGTTGGTGGCGCTGTTTACCCACTGCTCCAGACATAATACGCAGGTACAGAGTCTGGCCTACAGTATCGACGGTGGTGAAAACTGGCTGCTATACGAGCACAATCCCGTTTTGCCAAATCAGGGCATCGAGGATTTTCGTGATCCCAAAGTATTCTGGTATGAGAGAGGTAGCAAATGGATCATGGCACTGGCCGCCGGGCAGATCATACAGTTTTATCGTTCCGGCAACCTTATCGATTGGGATTACTGCAGTGATTTCGGCGCAGGTATTGGCGCCCAGGGAGGCGTGTGGGAATGTCCTGACCTGATTCCCCTCACGGTTCCGGGCACCGGCGAGACCAAATGGGTGCTGCTGGTAAGCATTAATCCGGGTGGGACGAACCCGGGCTCGGCCACGCAGTATTTTATCGGTGATTTTGATGGTCGAGCCTTTCGCCATGACCACACTGAAATTCTCTGGGCCGATTACGGGCCCGATCACTATGCCGGCGTTAGCTGGAGCGATCTACCCGCATCCGACGGCCGGCGTATATTGATTGCCTGGATGTCAAACTGGAACTATGCCAACAATGTACCGACCGTACCCTGGCGTGGCGCCATGACGGTACCGAGAGAACTGAAGCTGATCGAAACCGAGCTTGGGTTGAGGCTGGGGCTACCGCCAATAGCGGAACTGGAGTCCTTGCGCAAGGGCAATCCAACTGAACTGAACAATGTAACAATAGACAGCCCGTATCGTATCAACCAGGGCGCAACGCTCGCTGAACAGCTCGACATCGAAATTACCATCGACTGGGCGGAGCACAAGTCCGACGAGTGGATATTGCGCTTTTTCAATGCGGACGGCGAAGCGCTAACCATCGATTTCAGGGCATCAATCAATGAGCTGCGGCTCGACCGATCCCGCGCAAGCCGCGGAATGAACCGCATCCCGAGCTTTACCAGAGAAATAGTCGCGCCGGTAATCCTGGCGGGCAGGCTGGAGATTGGCTTGCGGATTTTGAAAGATACGTCCTCTATTGAAATACTGACTCAGGATGGTCAAAGCCTTGTAACCGCGTGCTACTTTGCAAGCGCTGCCCTCGATCAGCTGGAAATTCAATCCGGGCACAGCCATCTGCCCATTGCAATAAAATCGGCAGCTATCCATGAGCTGAACAGTATTTGGCAGGCGTAAAGTTCGCTGTAAAATTTCGCAAGGGCATGGGTCGCTTAACGGGGACGACGAGTACACAGTAATGCAAAAAATACTCTACGCAGGTGACAATCTATTATCAATGGCTGCCAGTTACCTGGCGGGCATACTTGCCCGTGCCGAACTGCCCTTCGAGCATGTGGCCGGCAATTTGCCTATCCGACCGGCGCTCCAGACAGGCACGCCTTCGCTGATTATTCTCAGTGATTACCCCGCCGCCAACTTCAACGAGGACGACTTCGAGACCGTGCTGGATATGGTACGCCGGGGCACGGGGCTGCTGATGATAGGCGGCTGGGAATCTTTTCATGGCCTGAGCGGCGACTATCATAAATCGCCCTTGGCGCAAGCTCTGCCGGTGAGGATGCTAGAGGAGGACGATCGGGTTAACTCCTCTCAGCCATGGCTGATCGAACCCGTCAAGCCCCATCCGATCATTGATCAGCTGCCGTTTCGTGACGATCCCACCTACGTCGGCGGATTTAACCGCATCGTTGCCAGGGAGGACGCCGAGTTGATCCTGCAGCTACGCAGGCTGCTGGTCACCGCCGCGGACAACGGTGAGTACCATGTTCGCGGCAGCGAGGTCGCGCCCCTGCTGGTGACCG
>CAMYKE010000414.1 GCA_947258895.1 uncultured Pseudomonadales bacterium
CACCAGGTTACCCGGCCCCACCTCAAGGATGTATTCGTTGATATCCTTCGATGCCTGCTGGCGGCCGATGCCGAACCTGTTGCACAGGTTGTTGGTGGTCAATCGACCTTCCCACAGCGCGATAATCTCGATCAACCGATAGCGCAGCAACAGATCCCAGCGCAGCGGCCACTTTTCTCCTCCCATACGTTCCTCCCGACGTCATCGTTTGGGTCAATGCGAGCGCAGCAACGCAAGCCCGCTGTTGCTATTCTCCGCACCGGGATGGCAGCCTGGATACAGGAGCCGGAGCGCATACCGCATCCGCACGCAAAGCCGGGGAGAGGGGGTTCTTTCGCCAAACGGCCGCACTTGTGCCCTCATCCCAGACATGTAGTGATTGACTACATGATAGGAAGAACGGCGGGATGCGTCAATCGAATGGGCGGTGGATGAAGCGCTCTTCAGGAGCAGTTATTCGCCCGCGTCAATGCAATCCAATTCATGCCGTTTATACAGACTATAGGAAGTATTTATTATATTTATCAATTGCCGCGTACTACAATCCGCGTCGTATTCAAGTGTTTTCAAACCGAACATTATAGAGGTTAGTCATGTCACAGTATAAATCCGACATTAATAGCGCAGCGCACCTGATTGCGTCGCAGGGAAGCAGTTGGGAGGCGATCGATCCGGAATCCGTTGCCAGGATGAAGGCCCAGAACCAGTTCCAGACTGGCCTCGATATCGCACGCTATACGGCTAAGATCATGCGTGACGACATGGCCGCCTACGATGCCGATTCGTCCCAGTACACCCAGTCGCTGGGTTGTTGGCATGGTTTTATCGGCCAGCAGAAGATGATTTCCATCAAGAAGCACTTCGGCGACACCAACAAGCGCTATTTGTATCTCTCCGGCTGGATGGTAGCGGCATTGCGCTCCGAGTTTGGTCCTTTGCCCGATCAGTCCATGCATGAAAAGACGGTCGTTGCCGATCTTATCGAGGAACTATACACCTTTTTGCGCCAGGCGGATGCCCGGGAACTGGGTGGCCTGTTCCGGGAAGTGGATGCCGCGCGCGAAGCCGGTGATGAGGTGAAACAAGCCGATCTCATGAACAGGATCGATGAGTTTCAGACCCACATCGTCCCCATCGTGGCCGATATCGATGCCGGATTTGGTAACGCCGAGGCGACCTACCTGCTTGCCAAGAAGATGATCGAGGCCGGCGCCTGCTGCATCCAGATCGAAAACCAGGTTTCTGATGAAAAGCAGTGCGGCCACCAGGATGGCAAGGTCACTGTGCCCCACGAAGACTTTTTGGCCAAGATCCGCGCGGTTCGCTATGCGTTCCTCGAACTCGGTGTCGACGACGGCGTGATCGTGGCGCGTACCGACTCCCTCGGCGCAGGCCTCACCAAGCAGATTGCGGTGACCCGCAAACCCGGCGATCTGGGCGACCAGTACAATTCTTTCCTCGATTGCGAAGAAGTATCCCAGGCGGACCTCAATAACGGCGACGTGGTCATCAATCGCGGCGGCAAGCTGTTGCGTCCCAAGCGCCTGCCGAGCAACCTGTTCCAGTTCCGCAAGGGAACCGGCGAGGATCGCTGCGTACTGGATTGCATCACTTCCCTGCAAAACGGCGCCGACCTGCTGTGGATCGAAACCGAAAAACCACACATCGGTCAGATCGCGGGCATGATTAACCGGGTGCGTGAAGTCATGCCCAATGCCAAACTGGTGTACAACAACAGCCCGTCGTTCAACTGGACGCTGAACTTCCGCCAGCAGGTGTTCGATGCATGGCAGGAAGAGGGCAAGGATGTATCCGGATTCGATCGCGATCGATTGATGAATGAAGAGTACGATGCCACCGAACTGGCGGTAGCCGCCGATAACAAGATCCGCACCTTCCAGGCCGATGCGGCGCGCGAAGCGGGTATCTTCCACCACCTGATCACCTTGCCGACCTACCACACCGCCGCCCTGTCTACTGACAACCTCGCCAAGGAGTACTTCGGCGACCAGGGTATGCTGGGATATGTGGCCAATGTGCAGCGCCAGGAAATCCGCCAGGGCATTGCGTGTGTCAAACACCAGAACATGGCCGGTTCCGATATGGGCGACGATCACAAGGAATACTTCGCCGGCGAGGCTGCCCTCAAGGCATCTGGCAAAGACAATACCATGAACCAGTTCGGCTGATCGCGGTTTTCAGGCGGCGGGCCGGGAACGCATTCTGGTCTCATAGCCGCCCGCGTTGACATTCAAAAGGCTGGTGCCGCAATGCTCCAGCCTTTTTTATGGGAAAAGTATCAAGAAAATTGGCAGGTCATTCCACATTGTTAGTGCGAACGCAGTGGAGCAATCTCTTGTATTCGAGGCAGGACACGGGCTTTATCCCTTCTCAATCCGGCAGCAAAAAACCCGGGAGTTTAATCTATCCCGCTTCTTATTCCGCGCGCCAAAATACTCCGGCATTCTCGCCGGGGGTGCTCTAAAATGGCGTAACGTTCGATCACGATAAAAGGCCACCACATGACCTGCACCCCCGAAACTGTTGAAGAAATCAATATCCTTGCGCGCTTTAACCTGGAGTCCACCCAGCAGGGACTAAAGATCCATTCCTCTGCGGATCCAGAGGTCATTGCCGCCGCCCGGCGGTTGTGTGACAAGGGCCTGACCAGCCAGCCCGACGGCGGCTACCTGACCAG
>CAMYKE010000415.1 GCA_947258895.1 uncultured Pseudomonadales bacterium
TAAACCAGCAGGCGCTCGCCGAACGGTGTCTCGAACGTCGAGTCGACGCCGACGATCTGTTGCCTTAAATAGGCGGGAGTCAGTTTGTTTTTGCTCATGGTCTGGCAGCGGACGGGGAAACGCTACCTGCTCGTTTCTAACTGGTCCGATTCGATGGCACCTTCGATTGAGTTCACGATCTTCCCGGGCACACCGACATTCGCCGTGAACGCACGATATCCCGAGTCCCAGAAGTATAACTGCATTCGCCACATTTGACCGTAATGCAGCACCAGTGTTTCACCGCCATCTTTGACAATAAGTACCTCTGTCGGCAGCGCCGCGACATGATCAACTCCCGGATACGGGGACTGATCGCTCTTGTCATCGCTGCGGAAACGCGAGTTGATACGAATCATCTTGTCTTCGATGTACGGATTCGTCAGCCCGATGTGCACCGCATCATCGCGAATCCGGATCTGCGATACGACCTCCCAGCCATCTGTGTCCGAGGCATCGGCAACGCTACCTGCATTCAGTCTTGCCACGACCCTGTCGACAACGGCGTCGAATGCGTCGGCCGTATCGCTTTCGATCTGCAACTGGCTCTTGCGCCACTTTCTGAATTTGGCCATCATGCGCGCCGGGCCATCACCCTTGTACTTGCGGTAGTGTTTCTCGCTGCGCATGGGCTCTGTCTGGACACTCAGCGCCTTTCCGGGAACGGCCTTGGCCACCTGGCGAATCTGCTCCGCAACCCGCCCCGCCGCGGCGACCAGCTCGGCGTAGTTCTCCGAATCGGCGTAATAGATCATCGCGTGTGCGACCGGATTGGCCATGTTGATGAACGTCTTCTGTTCATCGCCACTCGTGAAAACGGCGATTCGCAGTATCTGCGCAGATATCGTTCGCGGCGACTCTGCCGCGGCCGCGGTCGCGTAGGAAGGAGACGTCAGGACATACACCCTGCCCTGATGCAGATCGTCCGGCAGGCGAACATCGTGGCTGGCGTGCAGCTGCAGCGCCGAGCCCGGAAACGCGCCCTCGAGCGTTTTGGTTGCCTCGGCAAATGACACCGACGACTCGAGTACGGTTTCGAAGATGCCGATGTCGCCAGCAGCCTGCGCTGCCGGCACACCAACAGCACCAAGCACGACCGCCGCAATAACGGCAACGAGTTTCATTCCCCGGCGCCCCCGCTCACCAGAGGTAGGAGATCTCGAACTCCAGCTGCTTCATCTCCAGTTTTATGGTCTGCGTCGGATCAAACAGATTGAGTCCCTCGACCTCTTTCGACGGGGCGTACATCAAGGAGAAGTTCCAGGCGCCACCGTTCGCGCGCCTTTTCGTCATGCCGACAGTGATGTGCTGCTCCATGACACCGGGCGCAAGGATATTAAACAGCACGTCAGCGCTTTGAATCGGCTGCTCGCCGTAGCTATAACCCATGCGCCACGTGGTCGTCTCGTTCGCTGTTATCTCGACGCCGATCTTGATTGTCGTCATGCCCTCCCAGCCGAAACCGGCGCCCCGTTCGCCCCCGAGACACGATTCGAAGTCCGCCAGGCCGAGGCCTGCGGTCGGGCAGGCGGTGATGTTAAGGAGCGAATTGCCAACCGAATTTATTTCACTGTACTGCGTGTGTTCGACGTCGAGATTAAGACGAACGTCATTCAAGCCCTTGAACGACAGACCCAACTTGGCGCTGGCAGGAATGTCGAACCCGCCATTCTGAGCGAACAGATCCGCATAATCGTCGAATTCACTCATCGACATCTCGGACTGGTACGTGAGTCCGGCGCTCACGGCGTCTGTGATTGCGAACCAGATACCGCCGGCAAACCCGAATCCCGTTGATATCTCATGACCATTGTTGGCAAGCGACTTCGGAATCGGGTCACAGCTACCTGGCGCTTGCAAAATGAAACAATCGGCGAACGTATTTGTGAATCCGGCAAACGAGCTGACGCCTGTGGCCTCAAACGACTGCACCGCGAACACGGGCCCCAGGCCGAATGTAAAACGTTCGGATATTTTGCCCGCATAACTGACCATCAGGACCGCCTGCGAGAGATCGACGCCGGCTGTACCGCTGCAGAACGGTCCCGGCCCCGTCGCCGGTGCCATACCGGACGGATCGCAGGCGAGCGATGATGCCGTGGCATCGGAGTTTTCCCAGTCGGTATTCATACCGCCGCGGCCGAAAAACACCGTCGATATCACGTTACCGCTATTGAGGCGCCAGTTTTTCGCCACATACGGGATCGGAAAAAACTCGCTGCTGCTGTCAAACTTGCCTGCGCCTACGGTAAATGAAGGCACACCGTCGAAGATGGCGCCATTCGCCAGGCTGGGTGACGCTTCATAACTGCGCATCGGGCTGAAAAACCCCACCCCTACTTCCCACCTGTCGTCGGCAAAAACCGAAAGTGCCGGGCTTGACGGCAGGGGCCGCCAGGAGGGGTGCAGCGCCGCCACACCGGCGGTGACGCCGGCCGCCAGGGCCCCCAGGGTGGCCAGAAGTGATTTCAGGCGAAGAAGGGGCAGTTTCTCGAGGAGCCTGATCACCTGGCAGCCGTAGCCCAGCCCGGCGCCGATCCCCCACCACCGCACGGAGAAGTGAATCCCGTTATAGACGATGAGAAGAACGAGAGGAGCCCAGAGCAGCCCGAAGAGGGCCGGCAATACGGCCAGCAGCGCCGCCAGGGGCCG
>CAMYKE010000416.1 GCA_947258895.1 uncultured Pseudomonadales bacterium
CGCCATCGAGCAACGTGACCCGCTGCTGGCAGAGCTAATTATGCGCCGCCATATCGCGCGTTCGCGCGACAATATTTCAATCCGAATGCAAAAGGAGCCACAACATGCAACCACCCGGAGCTAGATTCCGCCAGGCCCTGGCGGACAATAAACCACTACAAATTGTCGGCACCATCAATGCCTATACCGCGATGATGGCGGAGCAGATCGGTCATCAGGCCGTCTATATCTCGGGCGGGGCTTGTGCCAACGCCTCCTATGGACTGCCGGATCTGGGAATGACCAGCATGAACGATGTGCTGGAGGACGCACGCCGTATCACCGCTGCAGTGGACACGCCGCTGGTAATCGATATCGATACCGGTTGGGGCGGGGCCTTCAATATTGCCCGCACCATCAAGGAATCAATTCGCGCCGGGGTTGCGGCGGTACACATAGAGGACCAGGTGGCGCAGAAGCGCTGCGGTCACCGACCGAACAAGGAAATCGTCAGCCAGGCAGAAATGGTTGATCGAATTAAAGCCGCCGTCGATGCCAGGACCGATAATAGCTTCTTTATATTGGCGCGCAGCGACGCCTACGCGATAGAGGGCATCGATGCCGCGATAGATCGTATGGGCGCTTACATCGATGCGGGTGCAGACGGCATCTTCGCGGAGGCGATGGCTACGCTGGATGAGTACCAGGTTATTAACAGCGCAATCGACGCGCCGCTACTGGCAAACATGACCGAATTCGGGATGACGCCGCTGTTTAATAAAAGCGAGCTGGCCTCTAATGGCGTGGATATGGTGCTGTACCCCCTGACGGCCACCCGAGCAATGAATAAGGCCGCCGAGACCGTGTATCGGCACTTGCTGGAAGCGGGTGACCAGGTTGATGTCGTGGACTCCATGCAGACTCGCGTGGAGCTGTATGATTATCTGAATTACCACGGCTATGAGCAAAAGCTGGATAGTCTGTTTGCCGAAGGAAAAAATAAGTAATAAACCATAATATTAGGGGGTTATGTGATTAAGCCAATGTATTTAATTGATCCAAATACTGGATATAGGAGTTGAGCATGGTACAAAAGAAACTCGAAGGAGCTGGCCTGCGTGGGCAGGTAGCAGGTAAGTCGGCGATCTGTACGGTCGCGGCAATGGGCCATGAGGGGCTGACTTATTTTGGTTACGACGTCGAGGATCTTGCCGAACATTGTGAATTCGAGGAAGTTGCTTATCTGCTCTTTAATGGTGAGCTACCGAATGGCGCCGAACTGGTAGCCTATAAGGCTAGGTTGGCTTCATTGCGCGAGTTGCCTGAGCCCCTGAAAGAAGTCCTGGAACGTATTCCCGCCAGTGCTCACCCAATGGACGTGCTGCGTACCGGCGTTTCCATGCTGGGTAACCTCGAAACGGAAACTGATTTTTCCCAACAACGGGACCTGGCGGATCGCCTGATCGCGTCCCTGCCGGGCATCATTGCCTACTGGTATCGCTTTACCCACGACGGCGTGCGCGTCGACCTGAATACCGGCGCGGACTCGATCGGCGGCCATTTCCTGCACCTCTTGCACGGTAAGGCGCCTCGCCCGTTGCACGAAAAGGTGATGCATGTGTCGCTGATTCTCTACGCGGAGCATGAGTTCAATGCCTCGACCTTCACCGCGCGGGTATGCGCCTCGACCCTGTCGGACCTGCACAGCTGCATCACCGGCGCGATTGGTTCACTACGGGGCCCATTGCATGGCGGCGCCAATGAGGCGGCGATGGCCATGATTGAAGACTGGCAATCACCCGATGAAGCCGAGCGCGAATTGCTCGGCAAGCTGGAACGCAAGGAAAAAGTGATGGGCTTTGGTCATGCGGTCTATACCGAATCCGATCCGCGCAACGAAGTCATCAAGACCTGGGCGGCCAAGCTGGCGGTAGATGTTGGTGATGAGGTGTTGTATCCCGTATCGGTGCGCTGCGAGGAAGTCATGTGGCGCGAGAAGAAACTGTTCTGTAATGCGGATTTCTTCCACGCCTCGACGTATCACTTTATGGGCATCCCCACCGCCTTGTTCACACCGATCTTTGTGATGTCGCGCACCACTGGCTGGGCCGCGCATATATTCGAGCAACGCGCCGATAACCGGATTATTCGCCCTAATGCGGAATATATCGGGCCGGATATCCGTAAAGTTGTGCCGCTGGAGCAGCGTTAGACAATTGTTTCGTGGCGCGCTTTTCTAATGAGGTTGAAATATGAGTCCTAATATGAACACTGCACACCGTAAACCATTATCCGGCACCGACCTGGATTATTTTGATACTCGTGAGGCCGTCGATTCGGTAGCGCCCGGGGCCTATGACAAGTTGCCGTACACGTCGCGCGTATTGGCCGAAAACCTGGTGCGGCGCTGTGATCCGGCGTCGCTCACGGATTCATTGAAACAGATTATTGAGCGTAAACGTGAGCTGGATTTTCCGTGGTTTCCGGCGCGTGTGGTTTGTCACGATATTCTCGGCCAGACTGCGTTAGTCGACCTTGCCGGATTGCGCGATGCGATTGCGGAAAAAGGCGGCGACCCCGCGCAGGTGAATCCGGTGGTACCAACGCAGCTGATCGTCGATCACTCGCTGGCGGTCGAGCACGGTGGCTATGACAGGGATGCGTTCGACAAGAATCGGGCCATCGAGGATCACCGTAACGAAGATCGATT